>NZ_CCXI01000022.1 GCF_000820705.1 Clostridium polynesiense
ACACCATTGGTTTTTTATAAAACAACTCCCAGAGAGTTGTACCTGAAGTGGCGAGACCGTTATGAGGAGGTGTATTCATGTACGCAGTATTAACAACAGGTGGAAAACAATACAGAGTTCAAGAGGGAGACGTTATATACGTTGAAAAATTGAATGCTGAGGTTGATTCAACAGTTGAGCTTACAGAGGTTCTTGTGGTTTCCAAGGAAAACGGAGAATTAGTAGTTGGTAAGCCAGTAGTTGAAGGTGCAAAAGTTGTGGCTAAAGTAGCTTCTCAAGGCAAAAATAAGAAAATCATAGTTTTCAAATATAAGCCTAAGAAAGACTACAGAAGAAAGTCAGGTCACAGACAGCCTTACACTAAATTAGTTATCGAAAAAATTGAAGCTTAATTATGACTGATATTAAGTTTAAAAGAAAGTCCGGTGAGATAGTTTATTTTTCCATGGATGGCCATGCCGGTTATGCATGTGAAGGAGAAGATATTGTGTGTGCAGCACTATCAGTTCTGTCTCAAACCATGATAATTGGAATAGAAGAGATTTTAAAAATAAAGCTTAAGTATGAAATTGATGATGGATTATTGATATGTTCCATAGAGAAAAACAGCAGCGAAGAAATTTTAAGCTGTCAGGTTCTGCTTCAAACCATGCTTAAGAGCATTGAAAGTATGATAGTTTCGTACGGTAAATATATCAACCTGGAGATAGAGGAGGTGTAATACTATGTTAATAATAAACCTTCAATTGTTTGCTCATAAAAAAGGAGTTGGTAGCTCCAAGAACGGTAGAGATTCAGAATCCAAAAGACTTGGTGTTAAGTCTGCGGATGGACAGTTTGTTCTTGCTGGAAACATAATAGTTAGACAGAGAGGAACAAAAATTCATCCAGGTGCTAACGTAGGTAAAGGTAAAGATGATACCTTATTTGCTAAGCAGGATGGAATCGTTAGATTTGAAAGAATGGGTAAAGACAAAAAAAGAGCTAGCGTTTACCCTGTAGATGTTGAACAGATAGCTGAATAATTTGAAAAGCACCCTGATTAGGGTGCTTTTAATTTAGAATTAATATATAATCCTTATTAATATGAATTCTATATTAATAAAGAAATTTTTACGTGATAATAATATAATTATATTGATAAAATATAGGTAAAGGAGATGAGAATATGTTTATAGATACCGCAAAGTTGTTTGTCAAGTCGGGAGACGGAGGTAATGGAGCTATATCCTTTAGAAGGGAAAAATACATACCTCTGGGAGGACCGGATGGCGGAGATGGAGGAAGAGGCGGAGACGTCATATTAAAAGTAGATCCTCAGATGACCACTCTCCTTGACTTTAAATATAAAAAGAAATTTGCTGCAGAGAGAGGCGGCAACGGTGCAGGAGCAAAATGCTACGGGAAAAATGGCGATAATTTAATAGTCAAGGTTCCTATGGGTACCATTGTGAGAGATGTTGAAACAAACAAAATAATGGCTGATTTATCCCATGAAGATGATACCTATGTAGTATGCAAAGGTGGTAAAGGCGGTAAGGGAAACACTAAATTTGCAACCCCTACAAGGCAGGCTCCAAGCTTTGCAGAGCCGGGAATGCCTGGAGAGGAAAGATGGATAACCTTAGAGCTTAAGCTTTTAGCAGATGTAGGCTTATTGGGATTCCCTAATGTAGGTAAGTCCACACTGCTTTCCATGGTTTCAAAAGCAAGACCAAGATTGCAAACTACCATTTTACAACTATAAAGCCTAACTTAGGAGTTGTAAGCGTGCCGGGGATTCAGCCCTTTGTAATGGCGGATATTCCGGGAATAATAGAAGGTGCAGCGGAAGGTGTAGGTCTTGGACTAGACTTTTTAAGGCACATAGAAAGAACCAGATTGCTTATCCATGTTGTAGATATCTCCGGAATAGAAGGAAGAGATCCCGTTGAGGATTTTATAAAGATTAATGAAGAATTGAAAAAGTACAGCGTTAAGCTTTGGGATAGACCTCAAATTATAGCGGCTAATAAGTCTGATATGCTCTATGATGAGGAAGTTTTTATTAACTTTAAAAATAAGCTTAAAGAAATGGGTTACGAAAAAGTGTATAAAATATCCGCAGCTACCAATGAAGGGGTAGAAGCTTTAATTAAAGAGGCTGCAGAGGTATTAAGCACTATTCCTGTAACAGATTTGGAGATTTCTGAGGAGGAAAAATTCGTTCCGGAAGAAAAGAAATTTACTTATGCCATTTCCGTTTTGGAGGAAGATGGACTTAAGATATACTCCATAGAGGGAAGCTTTGTAGATAGGCTGCTTATGGCTGTAAATATAAACGATCCCGATTCATTGAAGTACTTCCACAAGGTGCTTAAAAACAAAGGAATACTGGATGAACTTGTAGAAATGGGAATAGAAGACGGTGACACGGTAAGATTAAATGACTTTGAATTTGAATTTATGAGATAAGGGGGTATTAATTTGATTACAAGCAAACAGAGAGCCTATTTAAGGTCTCTTTCAAACGGTATAAGTCCTATATTTCAATTAGGAAAAAACGGAATTGAAGATGCATTTTTAAACCAAATTGAAGATGCTTTAGAGGCAAGGGAGCTTATCAAAATAACAATTTTAGAAAATAGCGGCTGCGATCCCAGGGAAGCCTCGGATAAAATCTGCGAAGCTATAGGATGTGAAGGGGTTCAGGTTATAGGAAATAAGATAGTTTTATATAAAAAGTCTCTTAAAAAACCTAAAATAGAGCTTCCGGAAAGAAAATAGCATTTAAACATCTATGAAGAAAATCGGATTGCTTGGAGGTACCTTTAACCCTATTCACAATGGCCACCTTTACATTGCTTCAGAAGCTAAGGCAAAATTTGACCTTGAGGAAATAATTTTTATGCCCGCAGGGAACCCTCCCCATAAAAGGAGCAGGGAGATTTTATCCGGTATTATGAGGAGTGAAATGGTAAAGGCTGCTGTAGAAGGATACACAGGCTTTACCCTATGTGATTATGAAATAAACAAAAAAGGCTACAGCTATACCTTTGAAACCCTGCAGCATTTAAATAAGCTCTATGAAGATGTAGAAATATACTTTATAACAGGAGCAGACTGCCTTATGGAGTTAAGCAGTTGGAGAAGGGTAGAAGAAATATTGGAGCTTTCTAAATTTGTGGTTTTTAAAAGGCCTGGATATAATCTTCAGGAGCTTTTAAAACAAAAGGAAAAGGTAGAAAAGCACTACAATAAAGAAATATTCTTTTTAGATTTATTGGAAATGGATATTTCGTCCACAGACATAAGAAGAAGGATTAAAAATAGCGAAGAGTATAGATTTTTTCTGCCGGACAGAGTATACCGCATAATAGAGAAGCTAAATTTATATAGATGATGTAAAAGAGGTAGTGATATGTGGAGTAAAAATAAGATTAAAGAATATTTAAAGGAAAATACTTCTGAAAATAGATACATACATATTTTAGGAGTTGTTGAGACATCTCAAAGTCTTGCTGACAGATATGGAGCAGACAGGGATAAAGCTGCACTGGCAGCGTATATCCACGACGCAGCAAAGCACCTTCCCGGAGATAAATTAATAAAGCTTATTGAGGATAAAGGTTTTAAATTAACCAGTGAAGACAAAGCCATGCCTCAGCTGCTTCACGGTCCTGCTGGAGCTATTATAGCAGAAGAGCTTATGGGAATAAAGGACAGAGAAGTACTGGATGCAGCAAGGTATCATACCACCGGTAAAGAAAATATGAATCTCTTAGAAAAGATAGTATACATTGCAGATTTAATAGAGCCCTCCAGGGATTATCCCGGGGTGAAGCACTTAAGAGAACTGGCTTTAAAGGATATAGATAAGGCTCTTCTCCAGGCTTTTGATAATACCATTAAACATATTATTGATAGAGGGCTGCTTATACATTCAGATACCATAAAATCCAGAAATTATATCATAGTAAATAAAAAATAATGGAGGCTATTGTATGAGCGTCATTAAAGAAGT
>NZ_CCXI01000023.1 GCF_000820705.1 Clostridium polynesiense
CTATTGTATGAGCGTCATTAAAGAAGTTGTTAAAGCAGGAGAAGAAGGCAGTACCATCAGGAATTATCTTAAGGGGAAGCTTGGCTTAAGCACCAGACTGATCAGGGGAGCTTCCAAGGATGGAAGAATCAAGGTTAACGGCAGCGCTGTAAGGATGAATTATATAATAAAGCCTTCTGACGTAGTGGTAGTAGAGCTTTCTAAAGCGGAAAGCCAGGACATAGAACCGGAAAAAATGCCTCTTTCAATAGTTTACGAAAATGAAGACATATTAGTAGTCAACAAGCCTCCTTATATGGTATGCCATCCCACCAGAAGCCACCAAAGCGGAACCCTTGCAAACGGAGTGCTTTATTACTTTAAAGAAACCAACCAAAGCTGTATTGTAAGGTTGGTTAACAGGCTGGATATGAATACCTCCGGACTAGTGATAATTGCAAAAAATCAGTATGCTCATATGTTCTTGTCTAGAGAAATGCAGGGAGACAGTTTTAGAAAGAAATATAAAGCCATAGTTCACGGGAAAATGGAACAGAAATCAGGAACCCTTGATTTACCAATATACAGACCAACAGAGGACAGTATAAAAAGGATTGTGGATCACAGAGGTCAAAGAAGCGTTACTCATTATAAGGTGCTGGAAGCTGCTGAAAAACTCAGCCTGGTAGAGCTTGAACTTGAAACTGGAAGGACTCATCAAATTAGAGTGCACTTAAGTTATATAGGTCATCCTATTGCAGGTGATACCTTATATGGAATTGAGGGGGAGGATTTGATAGAAAGGCAGGCTCTTCACGCCTATGAGGTGGAGTTTCCTGATCCTAAAACCTCACAGCCTATAATCCTCACAGTTGATATTCCTGAAGATATGAAGGAACTTTTGAGAAAATCAAATATAAAAATATAGGAAGGGTTTTCCTTAAAAGCAGAGCATCCTTATAGAGTTTCATAAGGATGCTCTGCTTTTAGTTTATATAATTAATGCCTCTTAACTACAAATTTTCTGATAAATAAATAAACTATAAAGGTTAATATAACCGCTATAATTAATACTGTCCAAAGAGGGAAAGAGCTTGTTAAAAATATCTCAGCTGTTTTTAAAGGAGGTACCTCATAAGAGGAACCGCTAATTAAAGCAAGCTTTCCCACTAATCTATCCTGAACGTATATACTGGAATCTATCAATCTTTCTCCTTTTTCGAAGTTCTTATTGCCTAAATCCTTAACTTCGAATATACAGAGTTTACTGGAAAGGGCACTGGCTATTTCTCCTTTATTTAAAACAGTATGAAAATCGCTATCTGCAAGGAGTGGGATGGAGCTTTTGTTAACCTTGAGGTCTGTTACCTCCTGTCCTTTCGAGTAAAGCTTAACCAGCTGAAAATTGTTAAATCCATATTCTAATAAGGCTTTAGTTTCAGGAAAGAAATGTTCTTTCCCTTCTCCGTTTATCATTGTGCTTATTAAAACTTGGCCTCCCTTTTCCGCTGCTGCTGTATAGGAATGCCTTGCTTTTACAGTATATCCTGTCTTTCCTGCTATGGCATTTTCGTAATAATATCTTGAGTTTTTAATCATAAGCTGATTTTTGTTATTTGACCATTTGGGATTAGGATCTAAATTACTGGGCGGAAGCTCATAGAAGGGGAGTTTTTCCATTTCCAAAAAGTCCTTTGATTTTATAGCTTCACGCATAATTAAAGCTAAATCCTTTGCACTGGTATAGTGATTTTCATCATAAAGACCGCTGGGATTAACAAAATTAGTATCTGTGCACCCCAACTCTAAGGCTTTAGCATTCATAAGCTTTGCAAACTCTTCAATGCTTCCGGATACATGTTCTGCTAATGCTTCAGCACAATCGTTTCCAGATTCAAGGAGCATACCTGCAAGCAAATCCTTTACAGTAAACACCTCTCCAGTGAGGATACCTATGGCAGAACCATCGGTGTTTGGCGGGTTTTTTCCTATAGTAACCTTATCCTGAAGTTTTGTTTTTTCCAATACAACCACCGCAGTCATTATCTTTGTGGTGGAAGCTGGGGATAAACGCTTGTCAGCATTTTTTTCATAAATCAATTTACCTGTAACAGCATCCATAAGTACCGCTCCCTCAGCGGTTATATCTGGAGGCAGGGCAGAAGCTTCAGCACTTCTAGTTAAAGATAAAAGTAAAAATAAAGTACAAAAAAAAGTGTAAAAAATTCTTTTCATAATTATCCTCCTACATTAACACAGTAAAAGTATAGCAAAAAATGCTGTTTATTTCTATAGATTATGAATTATTTGTCAATAATTATAGTAGTGCAATGAAGCTCTGAAAGGATGATAAAGATGAAAAACAAAGAAAAGCTTATAGGCTCAATAATTCTATGTGTAATATTATTTTGTATAACCATTTTTGGATATATGATTTCGAAAGATAATACTGATAAATCTCCCCAGGACATATTCATAGAAAGCCCATCGGATTCAAAGAAAGAAGCTGAGGCTTCAAAAGAAAAGGGAAATAAGAAGATAAAGGTAGAGATTAAAGGAGAGGTTAAAAGGCCTGATGTATATGCTATGGAGGAGGACTGCATCGTAAAGGATATCCTGGAGAAAGCAGGAGGAATAACCTCTGATGCAGATACCGGCAAAGTAAATCTTGCTCAAAGGCTTAGAGATGGAATGTGTGTGGTAATTCCGGGAAAAGCTTCTTTAAGCCAAGATAAATCCATATCTGCCTCAGTATCTTTAAATAATGCTTCAGATGTTATAAATATAAATACCGCTTCTAAGGAAGAACTTAAAAAACTACCTTCTGTAGGGGATGTAACAGCGGATAAAATAATAGATTACAGAGAGAAAAATGGGGGCTTTAAAATCATTGAGGATATTAAGAAGGTTGACAGGATTGGAGAAAGCACCTTTAACAAACTTAAGGATAGGATAGACGTCAGGTGACAGCTTTAAAATTGCACTGAAATGGTTTATAATGTACTAAGTACATTTAGCAAATTATAAGAAGTTACGATGAAATAAAGTAGAATATCAATTGGTTTAAAATGTACTAAGTACATTTAGAAAGAGGTGATACCTGTGGTAAAAAGATTGACAGAATTAACACGTACCTCCGGGTGAGCCGCTAAAATAGGGCCGGAGACCCTTTCAAAGATATTAAATACACTTCCTAAAATGGAGGATGAAAATCTTATAGTAGGCATTGAAACCAGCGATGATGCTGCTGTTTATAAATTAAATGATGAAATGGCAACTATACAGACTTTAGACTTTTTCACCCCGGTAGTAGATGATCCATACACTTTTGGTGCCATTGCTGCTGCAAACTCCTTAAGCGATGTTTATGCCATGGGGGGCAGACCAATAGTTGCTCTTAACATAGTTTGTTTTCCTAACTGCCTTCCTATTGAAGTTCTGGGAGAAATACTTAGAGGGGGAGCAGATAAGGTTAAAGAAGCAGGAGCTGTAGTTATAGGTGGTCACTCTGTCCAGGATGAGGAACCAAAGTATGGTCTTTCCGTAACGGGAATAGTTCATCCTGATAAGGTATTGAAAAATCATGGCTGTGCTGAGGGGGATGTGCTAATACTTACTAAACCCTTAGGAACAGGGATAATAAATACAGCAATTAAAGGAGAAATAGCATCAAAGGAAGCTTATGAAGAGGCTGTAGAGATAATGTCTACTTTAAATAAGTATGCGGGAGAAATAGCTGCTAAGCATAAGATTACCGCTTGTACTGATATTACAGGCTTCGGAGTTATGGGTCATGGATATGAAATGGCTGAAGGTTCAGATAAGACTCTTATTATATACAAGGACAAAATACCTTATATAAAAGCTGCAAGGGAATACGCAGAAATGGGTTTAATACCAGAAGGAAGTTATAAGAACAGAGACTATTTAAAGGGAAAATATGAGCTTAATAGTGTGGAACCCTGGATGGAGGATATTTTATTTGATCCTCAAACCTCGGGAGGACTATTGATTTCCTGCAGTTATTCAGAAGGTGAAGTTTTAATGAGTGAGCTGTCCAAATTAAAAATTAAAAGCAGGATAATAGGTGAAGTGGTAAAGAAAAAAGATAAGTATATTGTGGTTAAATAGTTTCTTAATGGGATATGGTAAAGCTTTGACCAAGGAGGAGTTAATATGGGAAAGGAGCTTTTAAGAAAGCTGCCTAAGGTAGATACTCTGCTTCATAACAGTGAAGTTCAGAAGGCTTTTGAAAATACTTCTAAGGCTTTGGTAACAGAAGCGGTGAGAGAAGCGGTGGATAGTTATAGAAAAGGCATTCTTCAAGGTGATATTGAAAACTTTAGCGAAGAGGATATAATAAGCAGCTTTAATCTTATATTAAAGGATAAAAACAGCTTTAAATTAAAGAAAGTGGTTAATGCTGCTGGAATAGTGATACACACTAATCTCGGACGTTCACTCCTCTGTGAGGAAGCAGCAAAGCAGGTAGAGAATATAATTAAAAGCTATAATAACTTAGAATATGATATTGAGCAGGGGAAAAGGGGTTCAAGATATTCCCACATTGAAGAAATAATAAAAAAAATCACCGGTGCAGAGGGAGCATTAGTGGTAAATAACAATGCTGCTGCTGTAATGCTTGTATTAAATACCCTCTGTGAAGATAAGGAAGCCATAGTTTCCAGAGGTCAGCTTGTGGAAATCGGAGGCTCCTTCAGGATTCCTGAAGTTATGAAATTCAGCAGAGCAAAGCTTGTAGAGGTTGGTACTACTAACAGAACTCACCTGTACGATTATGAAAACAGCATAACAGGAGAAACCGGAGTGCTTTTAAAAGTACATACTTCAAATTTTAAAATATTGGGCTTTACAGAGGAGGTTCCTGCAGAGGAGCTTGCAAGCCTTGGTGAAAAATATAACATACCGGTAGTTGAGGACATAGGAAGCGGGGTTCTAGTAAATTTAGAAAACTATGGCTTAAGCTATGAGCCTACAGTACAGGAAAGCATTAGAAAAGGAATAGATGTAGTAACCTTCAGCGGAGACAAGATGCTTGGAGGCCCTCAGGCAGGAATTATTATCGGGAAGAAAAAGTACATAGATGCTATTAAAAAGAATCAGCTTACAAGGGCTTTGAGGGTGGATAAAATGACACTGGCTGCTCTGGAGGCTACCTTAAAATGCTATCTTGATGAGAAAACTGCAATTAAGGAAATCCCAACTTTAAATATGATGCTCACTCCAAAGGAGGAGCTTAAAAAGAAGGCTGTTCAGCTTAAAAGAAAGCTTTCTTCAGCCCCATCACATTTTAAATTTGAGATCTCCGAAGCTTTTTCTATGGTAGGGGGAGGTTCCATGCCTGAAGAAAAGCTTACTACCTGGGTGGTTAAGATAAAGAGCAGTAAGCTGTCCTCAGTGGAAATGGAAAAGCTCTTTAGAAAAGCTGAAACACCAGTGATAGTTAGGATTAACAGCGAGGAAATATACCTTGATTTAAGGACAATTTTCAAAGAGGATTATGATATTATATTAGAGGCTCTTAAAGAAATGGGTGAATAATAGCTTATGAAACATATTATAATTGGAACTGCAGGGCATATAGATCATGGGAAAACTACATTGATTAAAGCTCTTACCGGAAGGGAAACGGATACTTTAAAAGAAGAAAAGTCCAGAGGGATATCCATAAACTTAGGGTTTACCTTTTTCGATCTTCCTTCAGGGAAGAGAGCAGGTATTATAGATGTGCCCGGTCATGAAAAGTTCGTTAAGAATATGCTGGCAGGAGTCAGCGGAATAGATATAGTCATGCTGGTTATCGCTGCAGATGAGGGAATTATGCCTCAAACCAAAGAGCATCTTGAAATACTTCAGCTTTTGAATATAAAAAATGGAGCTGTGGTGCTAACCAAAAAGGACATGGTAGATGATGAATGGCTGGAAATGATTAAGGAAGAGGTTAGAGAAAAAATTCAAGGTACCTTTCTTGAAAATAGTCCAATCCTCCCCGTTTCTTCTAGGACAGGAGAAGGTATGGATAAAGTGATGGAATATCTTGATAAAGCCTCGGAAGAAGTAGAAGCAAAAGACACTATAGGACACTTTAGAATGCCTGTGGACAGGGTTTTCTCCATAAGCGGCTTTGGTACTGTGGTTACCGGAACTATCTATGGAGGAAGGATAACCATAGGAGATATCATAGAAATTTATCCTCAGAGGATTAAAGGGAAAATCAGAAACGTCCAGGTACACGATAAGGATGTAAATTTTGCAGAAGCAGGACAAAGATGCGCTTTAAATATTTCAGGGATAAAAACAGAGGAAATATCCAGAGGAGATGTTATTGCAAAGGAAGGAATTTTAGAGCCTTCCCTTATGATAGACTGCAGTATGTATTATTTAAAAAGTGCAGATAAGCCACTCAATAACAGGCAGAGGGTTAGGTTATACCATGGTACAGATGAAATACTTTGCAGGGTAGTAATTCTTGACAGGGAAGAAATTAATCCTGGAGAATCAGCCTATGTACAGCTTAGACTTGAAAAGCCTATTTCAGCACAAAGAAATGACAGGTATGTAATAAGAAGCTACTCTCCAATGGTAACTATAGGAGGAGGAGCTATAATTGAGCCTGTGGCAAGGAAGGCAAAAAGGCTTAATAAGGAGTATATAGAGGAGCTTAAAATTAAAGAAAGCGGCTCTGTAAACAGCATAATAGAAAGCACTGTGGATAAATTATCAAAAGATTACCCCGGAAATAACGAAATATTAAAGGCACTGGGTAAAAATGAAGAAAAACTTCCTGAAATACTGGAAAACTTGGTTCAGGAAAAGAAAATAATCTGTCTCCAGTCAGGGGATAAAAATATTTATATTCATAACAAATTCTTTATGAAGAAGCTGGAAGAAACTGAGGCACTTTTAAAGGAGTTCCACAAAAATAATCCTTTAAAACCCGGCATATCAAAAGAGGAATTTAAAAATAAGATTTTCACTAAAAGCTTAAAGCAAAAAAATTATGATGAGCTCCTAAAGCTTTTAATAGAGGAAAATCTCATTAAGATCACGGGAAACAGCATAGCTTTAGACAGCTTCCAGGTGGTATACAGCAAAGAACAGCAAGAGATTAAAAATTATATTCTTAAAGAATACACTGAAGGGGCATATGCACCTCCTAAAGTAGAAGATTTATCCTCAAAGGTTAAAAATAAAAAAGAATTTAAGGCAGTGCTGGAATCCCTTATAGAGCAGGGAGAGCTCTATAAGGTCAGTGAAGACTGCATACTCAAAAGCGATTATTTTATCAAGGCTAAGGAAGACTTAATAGAATTTATTGAGAAAAACGGAGCTGTAACCGCCGGAGAGTTTAGAGATATGCTGAATACCAGCAGAAAGTATGCAGTAGCCATACTGGAACATCTAGACAGTTTAAAAATCACTAAAAGAGTAGAGGATACCAGAGTTTTAGCGTAAAAGAAATATGTTGTCATATATTAATATAAATTATGGTAATATATAATTAAGATGACTTAAAGGGGGATTATCATGGCTGTATTGGCTGAAGTGGGATTGTGCTTGCTTTTTGGTGTGCTTGGGATACTGATTATGGCACTGGGCTACACTATCTTTGATAAAATGATTCCACTGGATTTTAATAAGGAATTAGAACAAAAAAACATAGCTGTTGCTATAGTGATTGCAGGTATGCTCATAGGTATAGCAATTATCGTATCAAGAGTGGTAGCTGCATAGGGTTAAAACAAAAATCCTGCTTCCTAATTTTGTTTAGGAAGCAGGATTTTTTTGCTTTTCTAATTTTTTATTGGATGTAGCTGCGAGTACAGTGATATTTTAGGGATGAGCAATCATAGTTTAATGAAAGTGAAAGACACTAAAAAGTTAAAGTTGAAATATTATAATTATTCAGAATTTTATAGTCAATTTAGAAGGATTTAATAAGTATATGTAGTATATATAATATATCATCTTAATGGGAGGTTAAAAAATGCATAAATTATACTACTGTGCTGATTGTAAAAGGGTGTTTGGCAAAGAAGATAAGTGTGAATACTGCGAAAGCAGCAATGTTCGTGAAATGAAAAAGGACAGCCCTGTAAATATACTGGGAACCAAGCAAAAGGGCAGGGTTCTTAAAATTGAAGAGGACTCAGCAAGGCTTCTCCTCATAAATGAAGCAAAGGAAAGATATGTTAAGGATTATAAGGCAAGTGACTTGAAGAAAGTATTATAGTTTAAGATTATATGAAAAGGGTATAAAATGGTATAAAATGTAACTACCCCTGGGGTGCTGGAAGCACCCCAGGGGTAGTTACATTTTATGGTATTAAAGCATATTATAAAGCATTTTAACCGCAACGGCTAAGGACATAGAAACGAAGATAGGCTTTATAAGCCTTGTACCTTTATTAAGGGCGATTTTTGCTCCCATCCTTGCTCCTAGTACCATAAATACACCTACAAGTATTCCGTATTTATAGTGTATTTTTCCCTCTATAGCAAAGGTGATTAGGGATGCTATATTACTGGTAAAATTTAATACCTTGGCGTTTCCGTTGGCATTTACAAAATCGAATTTAAAGATATATATAAGTCCGAATATTAAAAAAGAACCTGTCCCAGGACCGAAGAAACCGTCATAAAAGCCTATGGTAAAGCCTAAAAGCAGCCCTAAGGTTAAGGTTTTTGGCGTTATTTTCGTAAAGCTGTTTAAAACCCCTACATTTTTTGAAAATAGGCTGTATAAGCCAACAAAGAGTATGAGCACCATAACCACAGGATAAAGAAAGCTTTGATCTATCAAAAGCACAGTTTTAACCCCCAGCACTGCTCCTATAAAGGTTACAGGTACCAGGTATTTTAAAAGATGCATATTTACCTTTTTAGATTTTATAAATTTGAGAGAGCTGGTAAAGGAACCTGTGGTAGCAGAAAACTTGTTTGTGCCTAAGGCTATATGGGGAGGGAAGCCTGCAAGTAAAAATGCCGGAATGCTTATTAGGCCGCCTCCGCCTGCTATGGCATCTACAAAGGCAGCTATAAATCCTGCAGCGCATAAAAAAATCATTAAAGTCATGAATGTTAACCCCCTAGAATTTAACTCATACAAATTATATCATAGAATAAAGCATAGATATATTAAAATTACTAATAAAGGTAAAAAATG
>NZ_CCXI01000024.1 GCF_000820705.1 Clostridium polynesiense
ATATAATTATTTTATCAAAAAAATATGCATTTTGTTATTGATTTTTTTGTGAATACTGTATATACTATTGTTATTGAAATTAAATATATGATAATTGATCTTATCAAGAGAGGTGGAGGGACTGGCCCTATGAAGCCCGGCAACCGGTATTTTTAAAATACAACGGTGCCAATTCCAACAGCGTAAGCTGGAAGATGAGAATAAATGAGGACTTATTCGCCGGAGTTTATTCTCCGGCGTTTTTATTTTTCAAAGGGGGAGACGGAATGATAGAAATAAACGGCTTATATAAAAATTACTATGATTATGAAGTTTTAAAGGATATAAGCATGGAAATTAAAGAAGGAGAAATATTTGGAATAATAGGGCGAAGCGGTGCTGGAAAATCCACCCTCCTAAGATGTATAAACGGCCTAGAGCCATATGATAAGGGTTCGGTTAAGGTAATGGGAAAGGAAATAAGCACTCAGAAGAATATGGAGCTTAGAGCCTTAAGAAAAGATTTAGGCATGATATTTCAAAGCTTTAACCTTTTAGAAAGAAAAAGCGTTTATGATAACGTAGCACTGCCTATGGAAATCTGGGGAGAAGGAAAAAGTAAAATAGATGCAAGGGTAAAGGAACTTTTAAAGCTTGTTGGTCTTGAGGACAAAGCAGAGGTTAAGCCTAAATCCTTAAGTGGAGGACAAAAGCAAAGGGTAGCAATAGCAAGAGCATTAAGCTTAAATCCTAAGGTGCTTTTATGCGATGAAGCCACCTCAGCTTTAGATCCAAGCATAACTAAAGGGATACTCAACCTTCTTCAGGATATAAATAAGAAGCTTGGCATTACTATAATAGTGGTTACTCATCAGATGGAAGTGGTTAAGGAAATCTGTGAAAGGGTTGCTCTCTTAGAAGATGGCAGATTAATGGCTCTTGGAAATTCAAATGAACTATTCTTAAAGCCAAATAATGAGCTTAAGAAATTTTTAGGAGAAGAGGAAATTCTTCCGGGAAAAGGAGTAAATATAAGAATATTCTTTCCAAAGGAGCTCAGCCAGCAAAGCATAATAACCGCTATGGCAAGAGAGCTGGATATCGACTTTTCCATAGTTTGGGGCAAGCTTGAAAAATTCAGAAGTGACGTTTTAGGTTCCCTGGTTATAAACCTAGAGAAAGAAAATGAAGGAAGAGTACTTAACTACCTCATTGAAAGATCAATAAACTGGGAGGTAATATAGATGGAATATACAGAAATAATTTATGAAGCACTTTTAGAAACCTTATATATGGTATCTGTATCTACAATATTTGCAGTGATAATAGGAATAATCCCCGCAGTGGTACTTACACTTACAGCTCCCAATGGTCTTAAGCCAAATGAAAAGGTATATAACATACTGGACTTTATAATAAACATTTTAAGATCCTTTCCTTTTATAATACTCATGGTAGCGGTGGTTCCTCTGACTAAAATCATTGCAGGAAGGTCTATAGGAACAACGGCTGCTATAGTTCCCTTAACCATTGCTGCTGCACCCTTTGCAGCAAGGGTTATAGAGTCCTCCTTGAGAGAGGTTAATGCAGGGGTTATCGAAGCAGCTAAGTCTTTTGGTGCCAGCAATTTTCAGATACTCACAAAGGTGATGCTGAAGGAAGCCTTTCCTTCTATAATACTTGGAATAACCCTTACAGTAATAAATGTTATAGGATACTCCGCCATGGCAGGGGCCATAGGAGGAGGAGGTCTTGGAGACATAGCGGTTAAATACGGCTACCACAGATTTAAAACGGATATAACAATCTATACTGTAATAATACTCATAGTAATTGTACAGGCTGTTCAATACCTGGGTAACTTAATATATAAAAAGCTAACAAAATAAATAAAAAAACACTACATGGAGGTATTTATAATGAAAAAAGTATTAGCAATAATTTTAGCAGCAGGATTAGCTCTTGGAGCTGCAGGCTGTGGAAGCAATAAAAGTACAGGAGCTGAAGGGGGAAAAGAGGATAAAACTATAGTTATTGGTGTTAGTCCTGTACCTCATAAAGCAATAGTTGAGGCGGCTGTGCCTATTTTAGAAAAGGAAGGTTATAAAGTTAAAATCGAAGAGTTTACAGATTATGTTCTACCTAACACTGCTTTAGCAGACAAGGACCTTGATGCAAACTTCTTCCAGCATGTACCTTTCCTTAATAAAACAGTTAGTGAAAAAGGACTTAAATTAACTTATACCGTTAAGGTGCATCTTGAACCTTTAGGCTTTTATTCACAAAAGATAAAGAACTTTGATGATATAAAAAGCGGTGCTGAAATAGCTATTCCAAATGACCCAACTAACGGTGCAAGAGCACTAAGGCTTTTAGAAAGCAAAGGTCTAATAAAGCTGAAAGAGGGAGAACTTGTATCTAAGATGGACATCACAGAAAACCCTAAAAATATTAAAATAACAGAACTGGATGCTCCTCAGCTTCCAAGAGTACTGGGAGACGTAGAGGGTGCTGTTATAAATACAAACTTTGCTTTAGAAGCTGGAATGGATCCTATAAAGGATGCTTTAATTATGGAGGAAAAAGATTCTCCTTATGCAAATGTTGTTGCAGTAAGAGAAGAAAACAAGGATTCAGAGAAGATAAAAGCTCTTTCAAAGGCTTTAAATTCTCCTGAGGTTAAAGAGTTTATAGAGGAAAACTATAAGGGAAGTATACTTCCATCCTTCTAAAAATAGAGCCCCTTATAAAGTTTCCTCCTTGTTTACTTGAATTATAAAATATAGTATAGTAAATATCATAGTACATACAAGGAGGCAGCAGAATGAGCGATATAAACAATACGGATATAAAATCCACTGAAGAGAAAATTACTGGGGACCAAAAGACACCTCAAAATGCAGAGTTAACTACAGAAAATACTAAAGTTCAGGAAAAAGAATCACTAAAGCAGGAAGAAAATCAAAACTCAAAAATAACCTTTGGAGAGCTGTTTATAGCAAATTTCGTAGACATTATGACAATCAGTGCTCTATCCTTTATTGTGTTATTTTTATTTCAGCTTATAATAAGATTTGTTGGATATAGAGTAGCAGATAAAATAACAGTGTATTTAATAATGTTCATAGGGGTATCAATATTATATAGCCCCATATGCAATAAAACAAAGCTTGGAACAACTTTAGGCAACAAGTTATTTTATCTTACACTTGAAAAAGATAATTAACTTTATTTAAAAAGGAGAGCCAATGAAAAAAGGTACAGAAATAGAAATTAAAATTCAGGATATGGAATTTCCTTCACAGGGAATAGCAGAAAAAGACGGTGTGAAATTTTCCGTTAAAAATGCCTTCCCCGGTGAAGTTATAAAAGGAAAGCTCACTAAATACAAAAAAGGCGTTGGAGAGCTTAGGCTTTTAGAGTTAGTTGAAAAGGCAGAGTACGAAGTACAAGGTCCCTGCCCTCATTACGGTCCCTGCGGAGGCTGTATAAGCCAGCATGTCCCTTATGATAAGCAGCTAGAATTTAAAGAGCTTCAGGTTAAAAAGCTCTTTGAAAAGGCAGATATAAATATGGGAAGCTACTTAGGCATAGAAGGAAGCCCAACACAGTGGGAATACAGAAATAAAATGGAATTTACCTTCGGAGATTTTGAAAAGGGCGGAGAGCTTTCTCTAGGAATGCATGTAAGGGGCCAAAGCTTCAGCATCCTTTCAGTGCCCCACTGCTTAATAGTAGATGAAGACTTCAGAAAAATACTGGATGCAACCCTTGAGTATTTCAAAAAGCAGGGTCTTCCTCACTATAAAATAATGCAAAGAGAAGGTTATTTAAGAAATCTTATAATAAGAAAGGCCTTCTTCACTAAGAAAATAATGGTGAACCTTGTAACCACCACTCAAATAAACTTTGATCTTCAGGAATACAAGGATATTTTAAACAGCCTTAAATACGAAGGAACCCTGGATACCATACTCCACACAGAAAATGATTCCTTTTCCGATGCAGTAGTACCGGATAAGGTAAACCTTCTTCAGGGAAAAGGCTACATAACAGAAAAGCTTCTGGGCTTAAACTTTAAAATATCACCTTTTTCCTTCTTCCAAACAAATTCTCAAGGTGCAGAAGCTTTATACAGCGTAGTGAGAGAATTCCTTGGAGATGCAAAGAATCTTACAGTGTTTGACCTATACTGCGGTACAGGAACCATAGGACAGATAGCAGCAGCAAAAGCAAAGGAAGTTATAGGCATAGAGCTCATAGAAGAAGCAGCTGCAGCAGCTAATGAAAATGCAGGGTTAAATAACCTAACAAACTGCACCTTCCTGGCAGGAGATGTAACTAAGGTCATCCAAACCATAGACAAAAAACCGGATGTGATAATATTAGATCCACCAAGAAGCGGAGTACACCCTAAAGCATTAGAATATGTAGTAAAATTCAATGCAAAGGAAATAATCTACGTTTCCTGCAACCCTAAAACTCTGGTTATAGATTTGAAATATCTGGAGGAGCAGGGGTATAGGGTGGAAAAGAGTAAGATGGTGGATATGTTTCCGAATACGCCTCACGTGGAGACGGTCGTAAAGCTGGTTAAATAATAACAGAATAAGCACTTGAAAACAGCCTATCTAAGCCATTTTCAAGTGCTTTTTTATATATTTAAGAAGATAAACAGAGCGATATTTGTCTGTGTTTAAATTCTTAAATTCATTTCTTTATCGGTAATAACTAGAGAAATGGTGTGCAGTTTTGCTTTGAGGTTTTATATATTAGCAAAAGATATGATGATGCGTTACTTAAATTCAGATAATATGGGAGTTAATAGAAAATCTATTCCGTATTTAGATGTCAAACCAATTTTATATTCTATAACTAGGTCTATAAGTTGGATTCCGTCTATTAAAATAATACCGTGTTCTTTTGCTTTATCTATTGCTTTGGTAGTAAATGTTGAAGTCGTTACAAAATAAGATCCATATTTATGGCTTTGATGCATTGAGCCAATAAAGTCCCGAATTTCTTGTTCAGACACTAGATTTGTATCAGAATAGCATTTAGCTTGTACTGGTATTATTCCTTGTTTAAATCTTGTCTTGTAAAGGAAGCCATCTATACCACCATCATGTGACTTTTTTGTAGTTTCGCCTAAAGGAGCTTCTCCACATTTAATAAGTGTATTTATCACAAACTCTTCGAAATCATAATTATCCATTTCCTGCAATAAGTGTTTTAAATATTTTTTTAGGTTAATGATATACATATTATAAGCTTCATTAAGATTATTTAAGCTATTAATATGCAGCTTTTCATAATGGTTATCATTTGAGTTATTATCATTCTGAGATCTATTTTGGGACGGGAGGAGCCATAAATTTTTATAAGCGGTATTGGGATCAATAAGAAGGGTTAATCCAATATCGGTAATAGCTAATATATCGTTAGAAAGAGTTTTTATGACATTTTTTTCTATGCACTTCTCTAAAACAGGGAGTATGTCGCTATCTGTTAGTTCCTCTCCGAGTTCTTGCTGTACTTCACTCAATAGAGTATTTCTAAATACAGATTTGTTGTTGATATTATTTAAAATCGATAATAACAAATCACTATAATAGTCATTCATTGTGATTACTTCTTTCTATGATGCTTTGACGAGTTTGCTCCATAGTCATCAAGCAAAAACTCCAGTGTTCATTACTTTTGGCGACTTTATCAGGCGTCTCTTCTCTGGACTTTGTAACTACATAGCTAACTAGAGGACTAACAATTTCCTCTAATTCGGAATAATTATTTGGGTTAAATCCATCAATCCATTTGTATATTCCGTTATTATCTCTAGTTACGAGCATTCTCAAAGAACCTATTATCGGCTGTATTATTCCGCCTGGAACATCATATTTCATACCGTTTTGTGGATTTTGCTTACCATCTGAATATGTGGTGATATTTCTATAATTATCATACAAAAAAGATTTCTGTGACTTAGAGAAACTTATTAATGCATAATTTCCACCACCGCTAGAATTATATGAGCCAACAATATTGTAAATATCAGGTATATTCTTTTCTAGAAAGCTGTATATATTAAAAATATCAGGAATAATAGAATCCATTTTAGAGTATTCAAAGTCCTCGTCCTTTTCAGCAGCATCTTCTACATCTGAAATGTAAGACTTTATGATACTCTCTGAACCTGATGCCCACTTTGCAGGTGGAATTGAAGGTTTCCTGCTAAATTTTGTTTGTAAAGAATATTTTGGGGTTTTTTCGAGATTAAATAAATCTAACAATCTAATTATATTCTCTACAGGAATCAATTTTGCACCATCTTCATGCTTTTCAAATTGCTTATATGCAACTCTGTCTTTAAAAGGTAGTTCTGAAATGAGTTCTTTTAATATATCAAATCCACCTTGAAGATTTACAATTGACCTTGACAGTACTTGTGCAGATGTATTACGAGCTTCAGCAAGACGAGATACTCCTGAAAAGTTTACAGTGATTTCAAATTTCACAAATGCATCAAGGTACTCTTCTTTCTTTTATATTTCATAACAGTTTCTTTATAATCTTGTAAGTATGTCCACCATCAATATTACCTTCATTTTCTTTGTCCATAGTGACCTCAATCACACTAGGTATTATTTCGTCTTCACCTTGAAAAACTACATTTTGGAGTCTTTTAACCTTATGGGCTACCAATACAATACCTCTATTTAGTAAATAGAAAAAACTGTTATGAGGTCTTCCATCCTCAGCGATATCTGTATTCTTTAAGCTATGTGTAATCCTACGTGAGGGGGTAGATTTTATATTTTGTTCCCTCGGATTTTTTTTCATTGGTAATAGTGTATCGTCCCCTAATCCTAATTCCATAACGTGTATGAAAGTACAATAAATAATAGGGAAGTCCCATTTCTCTACCTGAGGCATTTCATTGTTTTCTGAAAGATAATCCCTCAAATAATGTGGGTCAAACATAAATGTGATTTGATCACTTCTCATCCTAAGTACAAAGTCACTTTCTGTTTCTTCAAACCGCTTTAAAACAATCGACATTTCGAAACCTCATTTCATAATATATTAAATGGTCAACCTAAAATAAAAATGTTGTAACTTTAATATTCTACATATTTGTAAGTTATCCTCTAGGTAAATCAATGAATTACAATCATATGGAAGGATAAAATGAATAATTAGCTTATATTTGATTATTAGTTGTATTGATTTATACTTTTTAAGAAAATTAGATTAACTATAGTTTTGTTAAGTGTTACTATGCATAAATTAAAATACTCATGGAGGGGCGGCAAAGCTGTTTAAATAATAATATAATTAGCCGTTTAAAATGACTAATTTAAGCTGTATTCAAAGGTTGTTTTTTATTTTATATTAAAATGAGGCTACTTTATTTGTGTTTATGGCTTGTTTACAATTAGGAAATACAGTAACGATGTGGAGTTTTGCTGATAGAGTTCAACCTATGGGCAGGCTAGACAACGTTTTAGCTAATTTCAAATAGAATCAATGGTTCCTATAATTTGATAAGCAGTTTAAATATTTATAATAGGTAAGTAAAAGAATTGAATAACAAAGAAAGTAATCTACTTTGTTACAATTAGTTTATACGCTAAAGAGCGAATTAACTATTTCGTGAGTTAAGCAATATGCAAAGCTAATAAACATGTGGTAAGTTTGAAAAGATGATAAGTATAGATATCAAATAAGCTAGAAATATATATAAAAGTATTTATTAATGTGGGGGCTTTTTACCTATGGCATAAGCCTAATATAATTTCAAATACTGCAACTGTCTTTGATAAATGTGTTGAAAAGAATAATGTTCTCTTGTATAATTGGTCTATGAAAAGTTTCGTTAACGAAAGGAGTGGCTTGATAATGCCGGAATTGGGTGATTTACTTACTGTATCGGATGTATCCACAAAGCTAAAGGTGACACCTCAGTATGTAAGAAAGTTAATAAGTGAAAAAAAGCTAATTTCTGTTCGGATTGGAAGCCAATGGGTTGTTAAGCCAGAAGACCTTAATGAATATATACAATCTTATAATGTGTTTATTGAACCAGATGATCACGAGAGAGTTAGTGCTGATATCCCGGATATTATTGCACTGAGCTTCTTCTCTGGAGCAATGGGCTTGGATATTGGAATGAAAAATGGAGGAATCCGTTCTTTACTTGCGTGTGAAATCAATAAGTACTGCAGAATGACAATTGCTAAGAATGAACCTGAAATGGCATTGATTGGGGATATAAACAAGTATGAACCAGAAGAAATATTACGATTAGCAAAAGTTCCAGAAGGTCGTAATGTTGATCTTATCTTTGGTGGCCCCCCATGTCAAGCTTTTAGTACAGCTGGTACAAGACGTGCTTTGGATGATGAAAGAGGAAATGTATTTATGAGATACATAGATGTTGTAGAGCAAATTCGTCCTACATATGTTGTTATTGAGAACGTGCGAGGCCTTTTATCTGCACCTTATCCTTATTCAGATATTAAAGAACCTATAAAAGGTGGTGCACTCTGCATAATTCTTGATAGATTGAAAGCTGCAGGTTATACAGTTTCGTTTGAACTCTATAATTCAGCAAATTTTGGTGCTCCACAAATACGTGAACGTATTGTTATCATTGGTAAACTTGGAGATAGTAAAGTTCCATATTTATCCCCTACAAATTCAGAGTCTGAACAATACGGATTACCAAAGTGGAGAACATTGAGAGATGCTTTAGAGACACTGGAAACTGAAGATCATCATTACATTCAATTTCCTGAAAAACGCTTAAAATACTATCGTATATTAACAGAAGGTCAGTATTGGAAAGATCTTCCCAAAGAACTGCAAAAAGAGGCAATGGGTTCAAAATTAAATCTTGGAGGAGGGAAAACAGGGTTTTTGAGGAGATTAAATTTCAGTAAACCTTCACCAACTTTAGTAACAAATCCAACCATGCCTGCAACTGACTTGTGTCATCCTACAGAAGATAGACCATTAAGCATTGAAGAATATAGTTGTATTCAAGGATTCCCAAAAGGATGGGAAATTTGTGGGCCGATTCTAGAGCAATATAAGCAAATTGGAAATGCAGTGCCTATTAAGCTTGGTGAAGCAATTGCAAAAACTATTATTGCAGACATGAATGAACAAAGATTGCCGAAATATCCAGGATACCTATATTCTAGATATAAAAATACCAATGAAATAACATGGTGTAGTGCTATGGATAAGGAACTGGAAAAGGCAAGATCAGCACAAGCAAGCGAAAAGAATGAGCAAATATCAATTGTTTTTGATTAATAATTAAAAGTAAAGCATTGATGCTATTGAAAGCATTAATGCTTTATTTTAGTTATAGACTAGTTATTAGGGTTCTATTTGCAGTAGATTTAGACTTTAGAAATGCTTGATAATCTGACTCTGACATAATACACTGCGGAAGGCTCTGGCCTTCGGTTTTAAATTGGTTAATTAATGAGATTAAGTTGTCCCACTTGTAAGCTGGATATTTTAGCCCCTTTCTAGTTTGCGTACCGAGACGATACCATTTTATTATTGTTGTTCCAACACGAATATTGCTACTGGAGCTATTTTCTGTATTTGATTTGTTCTTAACCTGCAAAAGAAAAGTACCTTCTGTATTGCAGAAGTCGATGGCTCTCAATACATTACCAGCACACCAAATTAAGCCATAAGGACGTACCTTTGTCGCAATATACTCTTCAAGAAGATTACCTTGGATATTCTCAGCAGACATAAAAAGGTTATGGATGGTTTCGCCTAATTTTGCTTCCTCATCTGACAATCCTTGTGTACCTTGAACAATAGCTTTAATAGCAGGATCTGTACATGACCCTTTTGGATTGGCAGTGCGTTTACTTGGTAGATTATTTACGGCATAAGAGTAGCCCTTTACCCATCTATCAATATAAATCTGTGGATTTTGTTGCCCTTGTATTTTTATTCCTGGAAAATAATCCATATTCATTAAAGCTATTTCAAAAATAATATCAAGGTCATGCCAGTTAACCAACTCGTTATAAGATTTTGCCAATGAATAACATTCACGTAAATATTCTTTCGTTAAGTTAATATTTGCAATAGTATAGCTTGTCATAAATTTCCCCCTTTATAAATCTTTATATTATAAATAAGAATAATATAAAGTGCCTAGCAGTATTGATTTGTTTTTGAACATACTTATTAACGACCTATAATATTTGCATTAATAACATTGCTTTATTTCACAAAGTTTAAGAATAAAATAAATGGTTGTTTTATCCAATTTACTTTACTTCTAATAAAGTAGCAATTTTTTTAATCGATTTCAATAATCATAGTATTATTGATATTTAATAATTTATGATTGCTTTAATATATATGTATATTCTAGCAATATATGGTGTTAGATACAAGATATTTTAAATATTTAGTGAACAATACTTATTTCGGAGATGTAGTAAGCTTAACCTGTATGAGTTCTAATTATATAAGATATTCTCTGATAATTTCCTGCTCTTTTGTGATTGGGTTATGTTGTAAATTAATAATGTTTATTGGTAGGTAGCATTATTTTTCATTAGTATATATATTACTATAATGGGAAGAATTCTAATGCTAATGATTAATAGATATGAGGTGTAAATATTGTATTTTAAGGGTATAGATTTAACAACAATGGATAATCTAGCAATATATGATATGGTATTGTATAATAGAATACCTTTTTTTCCTCCAGGATTTTGGCGTTCAATGTCTATGGAAGAGGGCAGAGAAGTATCAATTAAGTTATTAAAATATCTTATAGAGGATAAATTAAAATATACTATGAAAGAAACTACTAAAGAAATATCTAAAGAGTTTATAAAAAATGTAAAACTATGGACTCCTTGTAAATTATACTTTGGACGTTCAGCTGTAAAATATATTATGGCAGTTTATCCTAACAGTTTTAGGGCTTTTGAATTTGAGAAATGTAGAACTCCTCAAGGATACTGGAATAGTAGACAGAATAGAATTGATGCAATAAGATGGTTAATTGAGGAAAAGTTAAATTGGAATATTAATGATGTTAAAAAAAGATTTTATAGAGAGATAATGGTTGAATATGGTTTGGGTACTATTACCAATTATTATACGAATGGATATGATATCATAAATGAGATTTTCCCAAATATAATTAAGCCGTGGGAATTAGAATTATGTCCGGTTAGTGATAAATTTTGGGATAATAGAGAGAATAGAAATGAAGCTATAAGATGGCTTATTATTGATAAATTTGATTTTTCACATGAAGATGTAATAAATAAGCTCAAATTTAAGCACTTTTGTGAAAATCACCTATCTACATTAATATGTAACTATCATAATAAATCGATTGTTGCTGCAGTATTAGAGGCATTTAAAGAAGAATTTATGCCTTGGGAATTCAGTTATCATAGATGGAGTGAAAGCGATGCTATTTCAGCTACTATATGGCTAATAAATAAAATGAATTTAGAAGCCGGAAAGACACCTAAAGATATTACATTTGAGGATTTTAAAAATAACAAGATGAGGACTCTTCTTGATAAGTTCTATGGTGGATCAGCTAGAAAAGCCATTAATGCTGCTATAAATACAGTTTCAATTTATACTATAATAAGAAAATAATAAATTAGAATATAATAATAAAAGCATAGATAGCTATTTCATTATTAATAGCATCTATGCTTTATTTACTTTAAATGGTATATACTGTAAATGAAAAACTGTAATCTAAGATTTAGTCCTTAATTATATATAAAAAACTTTTTTGTGATATGCCTTGTTTATAATAAATATTTGCAAAGTAGTTCTTCTTGTACAACTTCATCTTTTTCTGTATTAATAAGCATTATATAAAGGTTTACTCTTAGAGATATAGGAGGCTTCCTTAAAATTCGATGAAATAACTTTTCATCATCGACTACGATTGTATATTTGTCTTCTTGATTTAATTCTTTCATAGCAATGCTACCATAAATAAATGTAAAATGAATTGGTGAATAGTACCTTACGTTTTGAGAAGGTTTGAAATCAAAATACCATTTCTCATATTCTGAATCAAATAAGTTTATAATCATATCAGGATAACTCTTTTTCTTTTCAGTGTTATCAGGACTCCATTTAATTGGTTTATCGTATAAGTATGCTAGTAGTATCTGTTTAAATTTATTTTTTTTATAGTCAAAGTTTCTGCCATTCATTGACGGCTGGTCTATCACGAAATCATCTTCGTATTGAATTGGACTATTTAATTGATTTAAAATATGATGATCATTTTGCGTAGCTAAATGCCCAGCAGCAATCATTAAATCATGATATGTAACTTCATTATATGCTTTTATTGCAAACTTATATAAAGTTTCTGGAGATGGGGGTGCATCTATCATTTCTCTTAAGAATCTTGATATATGAGCTGCACTTACTCCTGTTTCATTAGCATACTGATTAATAGACCTATCTCCCTTTGCTTTATTCAAAAGTATCGCAAAATCGGTTTTATTAAACATTTGTTTATCGCTCACTCTGTTCACCTCGTAAATATATTATAACGAAACTGTTGACTATAGTCAATGAAAAATGGAAAAAAATATACAAATACTATTGTTTTTGGTAAAAGAATGTGATATCTTATTAGTATCAAGACACAATATCAAATAAAAAAGATATTTGTGTGAAAGGGTAATGGTTTTAATAGAAAAAACCCTTATTTTTTAAAATTAGTGTTGACTGCAAACAATAGAAATGAATGCCTTAAAGAATAAGTTATTACTTAAGATTATTAAATAATAAATATAAGACCTAGGAGGATAAAGTTATGGACAAAAAAGATATTCTAAAACCTAAAAAGGAAAATGCTATTAAACATAAGAGTGTTCCATGTCCATGTTGTACTAATAAAAGATTAATGGATATGGTATATGCAGAAAAAACAGAATTGGAAATAAAATGTAATAAATGTAGAAATATAATTCATATAAGCCTAATTAATAATGAAATATTTGTTAGTTCAATATAATCTATACCGAGCAAAGGAGTCGCTTGAACTACCGAATAGCCGGATAAATTACGATTTAGAGCGTAATTTATCCGGCTATTTTTGCTAAAAAGTATTTCTTATTAAGAAACAACTCTTCATATTTAACTTTTACTATTTAGGTACAGAGCAAGAGAAAGGGGGTGAGAAAGTGATGATAGCACAAGATTGGATAACTCCAACTGAAAGGAGAATGGAAATTTTAAAGGTTCTTTGTAAAAGAAGAAGTGATACAATGGCTAATTTAGCTGAAGAGTTTGGAGTTACATCGCGCACTATTAAAAATGATATTGATTATTTATCACTTTCTTACCCCATAGAAACTGTTCGTGGTAGATATGGGGGCGGTGTTAAGATTATGGGTACTTTTGACTTAGATAGAAAATATCTTAGTCCAATACAAAAAAAACTGCTTGAGAAACTAAAAAAAGACCTTACTGGCAAAGACCTTTATATTATGAATGGAATCTTGAAAGATTTTGCTTTGAATAGATAATGATGGGACAAGCCAGAATAGAAAGGAAGATAATGATGAAAGAGATTTATATGTTATTAGCTGATGGCTATGAAAAGCTAGCACAAGGATTTCTGACATTAGCTCAGCAAGGTAAAGAAGTAAAAGAGAAACTAGAAAACGAGGGATCTGGTGATGGGATTTATACTACAGAGTTAGAAGTAACAATCGAAATGGTTAGGGCTATACTCGCTAAGAAATCACAAGAAGGTAAAATTAGTGAGGTGAAAGATTTGCTTATGAAGTACGATGCAGGAAAGCTTTCGGGTGTAAACCCTAAGGATTATGCTTCACTTATTAAAGAAGCTGAGCTACTTTGATGGGTGGACATGCAAGATTCTCTCCGTCAGTAGCAAACCGTCGTATTAATTGTCCTCCTTCTTTGGTGCTCGAGGAGAACTTTGAAGACGTAGAGTCTCAATATGCAGCAGAGGGCTCTGCCGGTCATGCATTGGCTGAGTACCTTATAAAAAGGTACCTTAAAAAAAGTAGTGAAAGACCAGAGTCTGACTATTACACAAACGAACTAATTGAGGCTGTAGATGAATATGTGTCCTATGTAATAGGAGATATTGAGAAAGCAAAACAAATCTGTATGAACCCAATGTTTCTTGTAGAACAACGTGTTGATGCCTCTGACTTTGTAGAGGATTGCTTTGGTACAGCAGATATGGTTGTAATAACTGATAAAGTTATTCACATAATAGACCTAAAGCTGGGGAGAGGAGTTCCAATTTACGCAGAAGAAAATCCACAGCTAATGATATATGGATTGGGTATTCTTAGGATGGCTGATTTCATTTATGATATAGAAATAGTTAAGTTTACTATATTCCAGCCTAGACTAAATAACTTAAGTACTTGGGAGATTACAACTGATGCGCTTAAGACTTGGGGAGAGGATGTATTAAAGCCGAGAGGTGCAATGGCTCTAATGGGAACAGGCGAGTTTAAATCAGGTAAATGGTGCCGTTTTTGTAAAGCAAGAAACCAATGCCGTGCTAGAGCAGAGGAGTTTTTATCCCTTGCAAAGATGGAATTTCGTGAACCTGCTTTGCTTTCAGATGAAGAAATTATAGAAGTTCTGAAGGTTTCAGATGAACTTTCAAAGTGGGCGTCCGAGATATATTCCTTCGCACAGGACCAAGCTATTGTTCACGGAAGAGTGTGGAATGGGTTCAAGCTAGTGGAAGGGCGTAGTAATCGTAAGTACACTAATGAAGATGAAGTGGTAGAAGCTGCAAATGCTGCAGGATACACAGATATTTATAAACAAACTCTAGTAACCATTACTGAAATGGAAAGGTTAATGGGAAAAAAGGAATTCGCCAAAGTGTTAGGACATTTGGTGTACAAGCCACAAGGAAAAATTTCCTTGGTACCAGAGAGCGATAAGAGAGAAGCAATAAAAAAAAATACCGCTGTGGCGGAATTTCAGGAGGTTTAATTTTATGAAAAATAATACTGTTGGAACAAAGGTCATTGTACCATGCCGTTTTTCTTATCTTCACTGTTGGGAGCCGGACTCCGTAAATGGTGGAGATCTCAAATACAGTGTTTCTGCTATTGTTCGAAAGAGTGACACAAAGACTGTGGAAGCTATAAAATCTGCCATTGAACAGGCGAAGAAGGAGTCTGTTTCTAAATGGGGCGGTAAGGTTCCGGCCAATCTTAAGACACCTCTTAGAGATGGTGATATCGACAGACCAGATGATGAATCCTATAAAGAGTGCTATTTCTTTAATGCAAATAGCAAGCAAGCTCCTCAAGTTGTTGATGCAAAGGTGCAGCCTATACTTGACCAGAGCGAAGTGTACTCAGGTTGTTATGGTCGTATCAGTGTGACTTTCTATGGTTACAACTCAAACGGTAATAGAGGTATTGCAGCTGGATTGGGTAACATACAAAAACTGAAGGACGGTGAACCTTTGGGCGGACGTTCTAAAGCTGCTGATGAATTCAATACTTCTGAGGAAGATAACTTTCTGGAATAATGACAGTATGTGGGCGGTAGGTAACTGCCGTCTAGTACTTAAGGAGCAGATAGCATGAATTTATCAATAGATATTGAAACATATTCCGATGTAGATTTAAGAAAGTCTGGGGTTTATGCGTATGCAGATAGTCCGAACTTCAAGATTATGCTGCTTGCTTATGCCTTTGATGATGAAAAAGTAAAAATTATTGACTTGGCCAGGGGTGAAAAGTTATCTCAGGAAATATTAAATGCTCTCACTGATGAGAGCATCATAAAGATAGCATTTAATGCAGCCTTTGAAAGAACCTGTCTTTCTAAGTACCTAGGAATAAGGATTCCTCCCGTATCATGGCAGTGTACTTCTGTACAATCAGCTATGCTTTCCTTGCCATTGTCTCTTGATGGTGTAGGTGAAGTTTTAAATATAAAACGTAAGAAACTAAAAGAAGGAACTGAACTGGTCCGCTTTTTTTCACTCCCTTGTAAACCTACAAAGAGCAATGGATGGAGAACAAGAAATTTACCGGAACATGCACCTGAGAAGTGGGAGCAGTTCAAAACCTACTGTATAAGGGATGTGGATGCTGAAATGGAAGTTAGATGGAAGCTTAGAAAGTTTCCCATTCAAGAAAGTGAAATGGAACTATATAGGCTGGATCAGGAAATAAATGACCGAGGTATTCTAGTTGACCGTGAACTAGTATCTCATGCTGTGAAATGTGACATTCAGTATAAGAATAAGGCAACAGCAAGGGCATACGAGCTAACAGGCCTGGATAACCCAAATTCAGTTACGCAAGTGAAGGAATGGCTTTCAAGTTGTGGAGTTGAAATAGACAGCCTTGATAAAAAGGCTGTTAAAGGACTTATTGAAGAATCTGACGGTGAGGTTTTGGAGGTGTTGAAGCTTAGGCTTCTTATGGCTAAGACCTCTGTGAAGAAGTATGAAGCTATTGAACGTTCTGTTTGTTCAGATGGAAGAGTTCATGGATTACTGCAGTTTTATGGTGCAAATAGAACTGGCCGGTGGGCAGGTAGATTAGTACAGGTACAGAACCTTCCTCAAAATCATTTACCTGATTTGACTCTTGCTCGTGACCTTCTAAAGAAAGGTAGCTATGAGGATGTGGAGTTACTTTTCGACTCTACACCAGAAGTTTTATCGGAACTTATACGAACTGCTTTTGTGCCAAAGCCTGGAACTCGTTTTATTGTAGCAGATTTTTCGGCTATTGAGGCGAGAGTGCTTGCATGGCTTTCTGGAGAGAAGTGGAGAATTGATGTGTTTTCAAGTCACGGCAAGATATATGAAGCTTCTGCTTCAGCTATGTTTGGAGTACCAATAGAGGAGATTAGGAAGGGAAGCTCTCTACGACAGAAAGGTAAAATTGCTGAATTAGCACTTGGATATGGTGGCTCGGTTGGTGCTTTAACTTCTATGGGTGCTTTGGAGATGGGAATAACGGAAGATGAAGTTAGTTTGCTGGTGAATCAATGGAGAAAGTCTAATCCCCATATTACAAAGTTATGGTGGGACGTTGATGCCGCATCAAGAACTGCAGTTCGTGAAAAGCAAGAATCTGTAGTTGGCAGAGTGTGTTTTTCTTACAAATCGGGGATCTTGTTTGTGATTCTTCCTTCCGGAAGAAAGTTGTCTTATATCAAACCTAAATTAGAAACGAATAGGTTTGGGAGAGAAGGATTGACCTATGAAGGAGTAGGTGAAAGCAAAAAATGGCAGCGAATTGAGACTTACGGGCCAAAGCTGGTAGAAAATATCGTTCAAGCTACCAGTAGAGACCTTTTAGCACTTGCAATGCTAAGGCTTCGCAACAGTGGTCTTGAGATTGTAATGCACATACATGATGAAGTTGTGCTGGAGGTTCCTGAAGGTAAGTGCTCAGTAGAGGAAGTATGCAACATAATGAGTACATGTCCTGAATGGGCAATTGGACTTCCTTTAAGAGCTGATGGTTATGAATGCAGTTACTATAAAAAAGATTAGGAGGTGAGTTGCTTGATAATCAGTAAATATAATGATGAGGGTTATTATGACCCTACTGCATACGAAGGTATTCGGAATGCGGATATGGAGGCTTGTAAACTTAGGATTAGCTATCCGACAGGATATATGGAAATAAATCTTGAGCATTTTTTTCCTTGCACATTAGATAAGGCAAAGAAGGTTTTTTCGCTTATATACAGATATTCATCTGAAAGAGATAAGCATAAACTGATGAAATTCCTTCAAGGACTTGAAAATTATTATGCTAATCAAATGGAGGAATATGCAGAAGAGGCTATGTCTTATCCGAAGAAATCTTATGAATATAGAAAGTATTTTTCACTATTTAAGGAATCAAGGCGGCTTCGCCAAAAAACATTAAAGAATTTTGAACTCTTCATTGCAGGGAGGAAATCAAATGAGATTTAAGCTATGCACTGGGAATTCCCGTATGGAGAAGCAATGGAATTTGCAGGAGATGGAATTGGACGAGTTCCGTGATCGCATTGCAGTGACTCACAGGACTTCTGAAACGATGGAGCAGTACAGAAAAATGTCCAAAGCAAGGCAGGATGAAATAAAAGATGTAGGTGGCTTCGTATTAGGGTCTTTAGAAGATGGAAGGAGAAAAAAGGATTGTGTTCTGACTCGTTCGGGATTATCTTTGGATATGGATTATGCAACTCTTGATGTTATAGACCAGGTTGAAATGTTTTTTTCCTTCAAATGTTTTTTTTACTCCACACATAAACATACTACAGAGAAGCCGCGACTTAGGCTTATCATACCTCTTTCGCATGAAGTGTCTCCAGATGAGTATTCTGCTATAGCAAGAAAGATTGCAGAGGATATTGGTATTGAGCTCTTTGATGATACTACCTATGAACCTAGTAGACTAATGTATTGGCCATCTACTTCAATGGATGGAGAGTTCATTTTCAAAGAGGTGGAAGGCAATCTACTTGACCCGGATGCTGTGCTTTCCAGATACAAGGATTGGCAAAATTCAGCTGAATGGCCTGTATCAAAAAGACAGCAGACAGTTGTACAGCGTGAGGTTAAAAAACAAGCAGATCCTTTAGAAAAGCCTGGTACGGTGGGAGCTTTCTGCCGAACTTATTCAGTAACAGAAGCTATTGATACTTTTCTAAGCGGTGAGTATCGTAGAAGTGAAATGAATGGACGCTACGATTATATTTGTGCTGACTCTCAGGCTGGTGTAGTAGTCTATGAAGATAAATATGTGTATAGTCATCATGCAACGGACCCAGCTTGTGGTAAGCTGATGAATGCTTTTGATGTAGTTCGCATACACAAGTTTGGAGGACTGGATGATAAAGTAGATGAAAATACTGAAGTTACTAAATTACCATCCTTTAAGGCGATGCTAGAATTTGCAATTTCCGATCAAAAGATAAAGATTCAACTTGCTAAAGAACGTGAGAAACTTGTAGCAGAAGAGTTTGATTTACTAGACCAAGATAACTGGCAGACTGTTCTGGAACTTGATAAGCAAGGAAAAGTTAAGGACACTCTAACTAACATAGCCAGCATTATCCGTTTTGACCCGAATCTTAAATCTATTGTATACAACGAATTTAAAAGTGTAATCGATGTTGTTGGTGAGCTTCCTTGGAAACAAGTACGTAGGGGATGGGGAGATGCTGATCTTGCCTGTGCCAAAGTGTACTTCGAAAGAGTTTATGGTATATGGTCACCTACAAAGTTTAAAGATGCACTTCTCGCTGTAGTATCCGCAGAACGTACTTACCATCCAATTAAGGAATACTTTAGTGTGTTAAAGTGGGATGGAATCGAGCGTATTGATACTCTGATTATTGATTATCTTGGTGCAGAGGATACTAAGTTTGTAAGAACCGTGACTCGTAAAGCCTTGTGTGCTGCTGTTGCTCGTGTATATGAACCTGGAATTAAGTTTGATTCTATTTTAGTGCTTAATGGTCCGCAAGGAATTGGTAAATCTACGTTTTTTGCACTTCTAGGAAGGCAGTGGTATTCTGATAGCTTATCTATTTCGGATATGAAGGATAAGACCGCAGCAGAGAAACTACAAGGTTATTGGATTTTGGAGCTCGGAGAGTTGGCAGGCATCAAAAAAGTAGATGTTGAAACAGTAAAATCTTTTATAAGCCGTACGGACGATAAATTCAGGCAATCATATGGAGTCAATGTAGAAAGCCATCCCAGGACTAATATCATTGTTGGTTCTACCAACTCGGAGAGTGGATTTTTGCGAGATATTACAGGCAACCGCCGCTTTTGGCCTGTACTTGTATCAGGTAACGGAAAGTACAATGCCTGGTCTTTAAAA
>NZ_CCXI01000025.1 GCF_000820705.1 Clostridium polynesiense
AGTACAATGCCTGGTCTTTAAAAGAAGTTGACCAGGTCTGGGCTGAAGCTATCGTTAAATACCGTGACGGAGAGGAGTTATTCCTTAAAGGTGATGTTGTAGCAGAAGCCTATGTACAACAGCAACAGGCAATGGAGTCTGATGACCGTGAAGGTATTATAATAGACTATCTTGAACGTTTGTTGCCGACAAACTGGGATAACATGGATGTTTATCAGAGAAGAAGTTTCTTAGGTGGTAGCGAGTTTGATGGAGGAATGCAGGTAGGTACTACTCGAAGGGACAAGGTATGTGTTATGGAAATCTGGTGTGAGTGCTTCGGAAAGGAGCGTCAGAATCTTAAACGTTCTGATTCTTATGAAATCGAAGGGATTATTAACCGTATCGGGGGCTGGAAAAAGTTATCCACTAATAAAACTGGAAAGACTCGTTACCCCCTCTATGGACCACAGAAAACTTTTGTCCGTGAAGATTAGGCACACAGAGATACCTATAGGCACAGTGAAAAGCCGTGCTTATGTTTCCTTGGAAAAGCATAGCACAATCTAGGGCACAGCCAGTACGGTAGTGAAACACTCTGTTTCTCAAGATGTGTGCCGACTGTGCCTATAAAAACATATTAAGTAATTAAATATAAAGAAATAAGTAGTGATAGGGATGTGTATGTATATGTACGTACGTATAGAATTTTTATGAATAGGTACAGAACAAGGCACAGTGGTAAGAAAGGAGATTGCATTTTGCGAGAAAGTGTAATAGAGAGAAGGTTTGTAATGGAAGTGAAAAAACGTGATGGGCTTGCTATTAAATTTGTATCGCCCGGTCTTGATGGGGTGCCGGACCGTCTGGTTCTTTTCCCAGGTGGAAAGTTGGCGTTTGTAGAGCTAAAGGCACCAGGTCAAGCTATGAGACCATTACAGCTTCGCAGAGCAAAGCAACTCATCACTCTAGGATTTACTGTTTATTGTATAGATAATAAAGAAATGATTGGAGATGTGCTTAATGAAATACAAACCTCATGATTATCAAGAATATGCAAAGAATTTCATACTTACGCATCCTGCCTGTTGTCTAATGCTTGATATGGGACTTGGTAAGACAATCATTACTCTAACCGCATTGTGGATTTTAGCACTGGATAGTTTCGAAGTCGGAAAGATACTTGTGATTGCACCGAAACGTGTGGCTGAGGATACATGGCCAAAGGAGATAAATAAGTGGGAGCATTTAACAGGTCTTTCTTTTACATTAGTACTTGGCAGCAAAAAGCAGAGAGAGGATGCACTTGAAAGGAAGTCTTCCATTTATATCATTAATAGAGAAAATGTAAAATGGCTAGTTGAGAACCGAGATTGGGATTTTGATACAGTTGTCATTGATGAGCTATCTAGTTTTAAATCCAATAAGGCTCAGCGATTCAAAGCTTTAAAAAAAGTTCGTTCGAGAATTCAGAGAGTAATAGGCCTCACTGGTACTCCAGCGCCTAACTCTCTGCTAGATCTTTGGCCGCAGATTTATCTGATTGATATGGGGCAGAGACTTGGTAGATTTATTGGTGGTTATCGTGACAAGTTCTTTAAACCAGATAAGCGCAATCGAGAGGTTATATATTCATATAAGCTTCGTGAAGGTTCTGATGAAAAAATATATGAACTGATATCTGACATTTGTATTTCAATGAATACTGTAGACTTTCCTGGATATGCCTGAGAAAATTAGTAATAGTGTTGAAATATGTATGAGTAAGCAAGAGCAGTTTATATATAACTCTTTTCAAAAGGATATGTGCTTATCTATTGGTGATGCTGAACTTGATGCTATCAATGCAGCAGGACTTTCTAATAAGCTGCTACAAATGGCAAATGGAGCAGTATACGGCGAAGAGAAGAATGTTATCCATATTCATGATAGAAAACTAGATGCTCTAGAGGATTTAATTGAAGCCGCCAATGGTAAACCGCTACTTGTTGCTTACTGGTATAAACATGACTATGCTCGTCTAAAAGAACGATTTGATGTAAGATGCATTGATACTTCAGAAGATATTGATGATTGGAACGCAGGTAAGATTCCAGTTGCTCTTATACATCCGGCTTCTGCTGGGCATGGCCTTAATCTACAAAATGGTGGTTCTACTATTGTATGGTTTGGACTTACATGGTCATTGGAACTATACCAACAGCTTAATGCAAGACTCTGGAGGCAGGGACAGAAAAATACTGTAGTAATTCAGCACATTATAACAAAGGGAACTCATGATGAAGATGTAATGAAAGCATTAGAATTAAAGAATATAAGCCAGTCTGCTTTAATAGATGCTGTTAAGGCAAGAGTTGGAGGTATATAAATATGAGTGAACGGATTGAGAAAATAATGGAGAACTATTCCCAAATTGTAATGGAGTGTAAATGTATTGAAAATCAGATTAATAGTTTTAAAGGAATTACTGAGGATGATGCTATTGAATTTATGTACTTTTCTCAACCTGATTCTGAACGTATTCAGACTAATGCTATTTCTAATAAAACAGCAACAATAGCAATCACTTACAAGGAGAAAAGGGAACAAATCAACCGAGAGTGGATGGAACACTTATGTAAAAGGTATTCTGTGCTATCAGAACAATTATTATTTTTTCAATCTGCGGTACTTTCATTAAGTGGTATCCTTCCTGATTTTATCAAAGACATGGTTATAGCGAGTGTGACTTGGGATTCTCTTGCAGAGAAATATCATATCAGTAGGACTATGGTTGCTAAGAATCGTAAAAAAGCAATCAAAGAACTAGAAATACTTTATTCTCTCTACGATAAGGAATTAGAAGAATATATATTGAGTTGAGGTGGATATATGTGTAAAAGGGGAGAAATCTACTATGTGGATTTCGATAATGAAATGAATACAAGAAAGCAAAGTGGTAGAAGACCAGTAGTTGTGGTTAGTAATAATAAAGCTAATACCTATTCACCTGTGGTAACTATCGTACCATTGACTTCAAATATTAATAAAAAGAAGGCTTTGCCTACTCATGTACATATTCCTTTAGATGCAGGATATGGATTGAATCGTGAAAGTATGGTTTTAGCAGAACAAGTAGAAACTATAGATAAAGACAAGCTATTATCTAAGAAAGGTATGATCACCAACAACGATATTATGGAGAAAATAACTATAGCTCTACAGATACAGATTGGAGTCTATGAGGAATATAACTGATTAGTATTTATATGCTAATTATTATTATATTGATAAAATAATATCTAAAGGATATAATGTAAATGATTGTAAAAAAAGGAAAAATAGAAAGTTAGAGGATATATAAGATTAATAACAAGAAATTTTATGTAAGAACCGAATTAAAGTGATGTTAAAGTTTAAAAAGGGTAATAATAGGGAGGATTCAAATGGAAGAAAAAGTTCTTCTAGCAGATGTTATTTATCAATTCCATAAGAAATATTCTTTTTATGGAAAGTCTAAGACATGGTCTAATCCAATTGCATTATTCAGCGCAAGTAAAGATAAAACCATTTCACAGAAAGTACCTGAATTTATTAAGAGTTTAGAGAACACAAAAATACTTAGAGAAGATATTGAAGATATAATATGTATACTGGGAGATTGGGATCACGTAGCAGAAGGTATTATCTTTACTTCTAAAGCAATGTATGTTAATTCTCCAAAGAATAGACCGAAAAAATTCAGAATTCGTTATGATGATATTATTAAATTTAAACATTATACTGCACTAAAAGAACTTGAAATAACAGACTATTATGAAAAGACATACTGCCTAAACACAAAGTTATGGAATGCAGGAACAATAAAGAAATTTTTAGAGTTTAGTAGTGCACAATATAACTATTCCAATGATGAACGGGAAGAAATATCAAACATTAAACTTCCTAGTTTTGACAATAGACGAATTGGAGATATCATTGCTGGTATGATTTATGGTAATGTTAGTAACGCATCAACTATCTATGGAGAAGATAAGTTTAATACACCTAGAGGTCATGGGTTTGCAGCAGAAAGGGCAAATCACTTATACGACACTATTAAAGGACGTAATTCAAAGATTGTTGGTGATGACAATGTGAAAAATGGTGCAGATAGAACTGTTGACGGCGTTAATATACAATCAAAATATTGTAGTTCAGGGAGTAAGTGCATTTCAGAATGTTTTGAAAATGGAAAGTTTAGGTATGTTAACACAGATGGCACTCCTATGCAGATTGAAGTACCTTCTGATAAGTATGATGCTGCCATTTCAGCAATGAGGGATAGGATATCAAAAGGTGAAGTTCCGGGAGTTAGTAATCCTGAAGAAGCTAATAACATTGTTAGAAAGGGTAATTACACATATGTACAAGTAAAAAATATAGCTAAAGCTGGGACTATCGAATCATTAAAATATGATGCTAAAAATGGTATGATTATAGCTTCCTCAACTACCGGTATAACAGCTATAATATCTTTTGCTACATCGGTTTGGAATGGAGAGAGTTTAGACGTAGCACTCAAAAATGCTGCTTTCAATGGCTTAAAAGTTGGAGGTTCGACTTTTATTACTGCTGTCTTAGCAGGACAATTATCAAAAGCAGGATTGAATAGTCTTTTGGTAGGCAGTAGTGAGGCGATAATAAAAGTTCTTGGTCCTAAAGGTTCAGCGGTTTTAGTGAATGCGTTTAGAAGTGGTAAGAATATATATGGTGGTGCTGCTATGAAAAGTGCGGCAAAGATGCTACGTGGAAATGCTATTACAGGAGCAGTTTCTATTGTGGTATTGTCTACTGGTGATATTGCTAACATTTTTAGGTCACGAATTTCAGGAGCACAACTATTTAAGAATGTTACAAATACTGTTTCTTCTGTCGCTGGTGGAACTGCAGGATGGGTCGGTGGAGCTACCGCTGGTGCAGCTATAGGCTCAGTAGTACCCATTATAGGTAATGCTGTGGGCGGTATAGCAGGTGGAATTATTGGTGCTTTTGGAGGAGGAGCTGTAGCAAGTGAGATATCGGATACAGTATTGAGTGCATTTATAGAAGATGATGCTGTTAAGATGACTAAAATTATTGAAGAAACATTTTCGGCAATGGCAGATAATTACTTACTTACTAAAAAGGAAGTGGAACATATTATCGATCATTTAGGTGAATCATTAACAGCTGGGAAACTAAAAGATATGTTTGCAAGTGAAGACCGTGCAGCATTTTCAGTTAAGTTACTTTTACCGTATTTTGAACGTGAGATAAAAAGACGAAAGAAAATTTATTTGTTAAATCAAGAATCACTGCAGAGAGGACTCAGATTATTATTAGAAGAAATGTCTAATAACGGAGAATCATTAATATTTGAATAAAGATAAATAACGATTTAACAGTAGTTTTTATTAAGAATAGTTCATTAAAAGTGTACTAAAGGTGTACTGATTTTTCATTTTGAATAATTTATAGTTATAATTACCAAGATGGTTTCTAGAGTCTGGAATTTTTCCAGGCTCTTTTCTTTTGGTCGGATGCATCTTTCATCCTTTCATGCATCCGTACATAGAAGAGGGGGAGAAGAATGATATTTACAAGTGAACAGGTATCAATGGGACATCCTGATAAAATATGTGATCAGATATCTGATGCAATAGTAACTGAATGTTTAAGGTATGATAAGAATAGCCGTGTGGCCGCAGAATGCCTTATTAAGGATTATGATATAACTATTGCTGGTGAAATCACATCTGAACATAAACCTGATTATAAAGTTTTGGTTAGCAAGGTTCTTTCAAATATAGGCCTTTGTGAAATTGATAAATATAAGGTTAGGGTTCAAATAAGTGAGCAAAGTGTGGATATAGCTCTTGGAGTAGATAATCATATGGGAGCTGGTGACCAGGGAATGATGTTTGGTTATGCCACTAACGAAACTCCAGAACTAATGCCTATTCCTTATGCTGTTGCTACCCAAGCATTAAAACTACTTAGAGATTCGAACAGTCCACTACTACTTCCAGATGCTAAAAGCCAGGTGACTTTTGACTATTCAACAAATCGTATTCTTACTTTTCTTATAAGTACACAACATCGAGAAGAAGCGAGTGCCGAGGAAATCAGTTCATTGGTCAAAGCAGTTATGAAAACTGCAGCTATTAATTACGGACTTAATACTGATTTTAATGAATTGGTCAATCCTACTGGAAGATTTGTTATAGGTTCATCCTTTGCAGACAGTGGCTTAACAGGCAGAAAGATTATAGCTGATACTTATGGTGGAATATGCCGTCATGGAGGAGGATCTTTTTCGGGAAAAGACCCTACAAAGGTTGATAGAAGTGGTGCATATATGGCAAGGAAGATAGCAAGAGATATAGTTTCTAATCAGTATGCAGACCGATGTGAAGTTCAGATTGCTTATGCTATTAGTGTAGCTGAGCCAATATCTGTTTCTTTAGAATGCTTTGGTACTAATCATGTCCCATTAGAGTGCTTGAAGGATTTCATATATAGTAACTATAATTTAACACCCGCAGGAATCATTAAAACACTGAACCTTCTAGATGTAGATTATAATCAGGTTTCTTCATATGGACACTTTGGTAAGAGTTATTTACCTTGGGAGCAGTAGCTATGCCAAGAAGACCAGATATTCCATGCAAGCATCCTGGTTGTCCTAGATTAGTACCTTATTGTTCACAGTATTGTGATGAACATTCACCACTGCATATTCATGATGTTAAAGGAACTAAAGAAAAAGGTTACGATGGACGTTGGAGAAAAGCACGTGCAAAGTTTCTTAATAAGTATCCTTTGTGTTCTAAGTGTTTCGAAAAAGGTAGACTTAAGAAAGCTACAGTAGTAGACCATAAGTTACCACATCGAGGAGATAAGGTTCTCTTTTGGAATGAAAATAACTGGCAGTCATTGTGTAAATCATGTCATGATAGGAAAACTATGACGGAAGATAGGTACCAAGTGTTCAAGTACTAGCTGACCTAGGGGAGGTCTAATCTCTACATGGGGACAGGCTTGAGACCGGCGCCCCCCTTCGTACGAAAAATCGCAGAATTCAATAGGGGGGATACCAAGGTAACCTTATAATAGATGTAAAATTAAATAACAAATAGCGTAAGTATCGTGAAATAAGGGAGTTTAGAGCTACTTGCTTTACTAAAGCTTTTGATAAATTGTTACCTCAAAGTCTGCAAATTACTTGTTCAAATGCAGGATTTTTATGCCATTATCTTAACGTGTTTTAACAAAGGATATAATAGCTGATTATCATTCAAAGTAGATAAGGGAAATTCAAATGAGAGCAATTGTATACTGAAATACTGTTTAGGTTGACGCCTCTCACAAGATATTGTGAGAAGATAGATTTAATTCTAAGTTCAGTAATCATAGGAGTTTAATAACATTAATATAAATATTAATTGGAGTATTTGAAGAATATAGCTAGAAGAATACTATCTTGTTATAGTTAATAGATAAAATTAATATTAGTGGTATATATGTGAATTTTTTGATGTTTATTATATAATTAGGAGAAAGTAAATATTTATATTTATGAACAATAGAGATAGTAAAATAAAAATTTTTAATGAAAAATAATTAACTTTGGGGGATTTATGGAACAGCTTATTATAGGTACTTTGAATGTTAATCAGCTAGGTGTGCCAAGTGGAGTAACAGTAGAAAATGCAAGTAATGAAATCTATAAGAATTTAGAGCTACTTTTAGCTTATGTAAGGGAGTTCTTTTTTTGCTATAGCAACCAGAAAGTCTTAATTTTGCATGAAATGAAATATAAAAGTAGCTCAAGGATAACAGGTGGATATAAGGAATTTGAAAGAGTATTAAATAATGAAGGATATAAAATATTAAAAAACAATGTTAGTAGTATCCAAGATACAGTTTCATTTATTACATTGGCAATTACTAAAAATAAAGATGTAAAATTAAATTCACATTCAATTTTTACGCATAATAAAATTGCAAGGTATGTTGAACTAAAATATAAAGATTATACTTTGTTGGGTGTGCATCAATCAATTGACAGTGAACAAAAACAAAAGCCTCTGAATCTAGATGTATTTAGAAAAACGTGCAAAAATAAGTTTGTGATTCTAGGAGATTTAAATGTTAATTTGTACAAGATGGGAATCAAAAAGAAAGAAGATTTATCTGAAAATGAGGTGCAGTATTATAAGTTGGTGAATGACAATGTTATTGATGTTTTTGGAAATAGCATTATTCCAACATTTGCTGGAGGTTCTAGAATAGATTATATTTTGGTCTCTTCAGATATTGTTTCAGCTATCTCGGAACAACGTCAAGATAACTCTACTAGAATTGGAGGTAAATTATTTACCGATCACTCATTGCTTAGTATAACTCTTAATATAGAATGATAATTATCGTGCCTATATCATAATAATATTTATTACTACTAAGTAGAATGGAATATAAAATATGGTTCTAGCATTTTACCAGGGTTTTACTATTTTTTGCTTTCTATGAAATATACATTGATAGACTCATAATTAAATAAGAAATATCAAAAGTATAGTGAAATGAAGAGTTAATAACTTCCTACTTATCTATAACTTTTGATAAATTGTTAGATAAAAGGCCGTAAATTACTTGCTTAAATGCAGGATTTTATGGTCTTTGTTTTGTAGATTTTAGCGAAAGGATTTGAAGCAATGACTGATTTCCAATCAAAGCAGATAAGAGAACTTCGAATGAGGGGTGTAGGGTACCGGGCCATTGCTTCGGTTGTAGGCCTATCGAGAGACATAGTACGCAACTACTGTAAAAGTCATGGCCTAGATGGCTATGCCGTGGAATTGACAGAGAATATGAAAGAGCATATGCAGCAAGGCAAGGCCTGTCTTTGCTGCGGGAAAGAGATTAAGCAACCGGGGACTGGTCGGAAAAGAAAATTCTGTTCTGATAAATGTAGGCGAGAATGGTGGTCAGCACACCCGCAGGTAATAAACAAAAAAGAAACAGCGTTTTATGAAAAGACTTGTGTATATTGTGGTGAGACTTTCACTGTCTATGGCAATAACAATAGGAAGTATTGCAATCATGAATGTTATGTACATGATAGGTTTTGGCGAGAGGAAGAAGGTAGAAACCCTTATGTGAGTCCAACTACTGTAAGGAGGTAAATCATGAGTGAAATGAAATGGCAATCTCTGTCTGTAGATAGTCTCCTTCCAGCAGAGTATAACCCCCGTAAAAAACTGAAATCAGGAGATAAAGAATATGAGAAAATAAAAAACTCTATTTTGGAGTTTGGATATGTTGAGCCAATCATTATTAATTATGATATGACGGTTATCGGTGGTCATCAAAGACTGACTGTGCTAAAAGACTTGGGGTACACTGAGGTACAGTGCGTAGTTGTACACATAGAAAATGAGAATAAAGTTAAGGCTCTGAATATTGCTTTAAATAAAATAACTGGTGCATGGAATGAGCAACTCTTGGCTGACCTACTAGTTGACTTGCAGACAGCAAATTTTAATACTGATTTCACAGGATTTGAAGCACCTGAAATCGAACAACTATTTTCAAAAGTTCACAATAGGGATATAGAAGAAGATGACTTCGATGTAGATGAGGCTCTTAAAAAACCGACTATGACCGCTAAGGGAGATATCTGGTTAATTGGAAAACATCGACTTATATGTGGAGATTCAACGATACCAGAAACCTATAATTTTCTTATGGAAGGTAGAAAGGCAAATCTTGTGGTTACTGATCCTCCTTATAATGTTGATGTTGAGGAAACTGCTGGGAAAATCCAAAATGACAATATGCCAGATGCAGACTTTTATAAATTCCTATTTGAAGCATTTGTTAACATAGAACAGAGTATAGAAAGTGATGCTTCTATTTATGTATTCCATGCAGACACGCAAGGTCTTAACTTCCGTAAGGCATTTGTTGATGCAGGATTCCATCTTTCAGGATGCTGCATTTGGAAGAAGAATTCACTTGTTTTAGGACGATCCCCTTACCAATGGCAGCATGAACCTTGCCTATTTGGCTGGAAAAAAGGTGGTAAGCACCAGTGGTATTCAGATAGGAAGCAAACTACAATCTGGGAGTATGACCGGCCAAAATCATCAAAGGAGCATCCTACCATGAAACCTGTAGCTTTGATGGCTTATCCCATACAGAACTCTTGCATGAGCAATTGCATTGTTTTAGACCCTTTCCTTGGTAGTGGGTCCACGCTTATGGCTTGCGAGCAAACAGGCCGGATATGTTATGGAATAGAGTTGGATGAGAAGTTTGCAGATGTGATTGTAAATAGATTTGTTGAGCAGTCAGGAAGTAGTGAAGGTGTGTTTTTGATACGTGGTGGTATAAAAAAGACATATGATGAGGTCAAAGAAACTGTCAATAGAAAAAATGATGAAGCAAGCGATTAAGACATGGAATGCTCCGTGTCTTTTTGTTTTTGGAAGGAGCGGAGACTTGTGCCTAATAATAAGCAACTTACTTTTATTGATTTCTTTGCAGGTATAGGAGGATTCCGCCTTGGATTAGAAACTGCTGGAATGAAATGTATAGGATTCTGTGAAAAGGATAAATTTGCGGTGCGGTCATACCGTGCCATGTACGATACTGAAGGAGAATGGTATGGAGAAGATATCACAAAACTCAAATCAGATGATGTTCCTAAAACAGATATATGGACTGCGGGAAGCCCTTGTCAAAACCTCTCTATTGCAGGGAGAAGAGCTGGACTTCACGGTGACAGAAGTGGACTCTTTTTTGAATTCATTAACCTCCTCAAAGGCAAGAAAGAAGAGGATAAACCCGAGTGGGTTATCATGGAAAATGTTAAAGGGCTTTTATCAAGCAATGCCGGCTGGGATTTTCTTGAATATATCAGTAAATTGGCCGAAGCAGGGTATGATGTACAATGGCAGCTTTTCAATTCTAAATTCTATGGAGTTGCCCAAAACCGTGAACGAGTGTACACTATCGGACATCTTAGAAGCAGAGGCAGACGAGAAGTATTACCTATCGGTCCAGAAAGCTGCGGAAATCTTAAGCAGATTATAGATGGTTATCAAGGTGAACGAGTATATGATCCGTCAGGGATTTCTGTGACTTTGGTAAGCGGAGCAGGTGGTAGTGGAGCAAAGACAGGACTTTATCTTATTGATCAGTCAACAAGTTCTCCCAAAATAACAGATGAAGCAAGATGCATTACTTCTAGATATACTGCCGGAGCTACTAGGAGAACAGCAATGAATAGTGCAGTCCTTGAGGTAGGAAAGAAATGCTCTGGTTGTCCAAAGGAAACTCTTGATAAAAGAAAGAGCAATCACATAAATGAAAATACAGATGGAACTAATTATTACTCTGAAGATATTATTAGCTGTGAAATAATTAAAGAGCTTGGCGATGCTCTAGCCTCCGATCATATAAGAAAGCTAAAACACACTTCCGAGGGGATTAAACTCCGGAATGGAACAAAACTTGGCTATCAAATAGCATTTCCTGGTGACTCTGTTGATTTATCCTATCCATCATCAGAGACAAGGAGAGCCAGGGTTGGACACGGATTTGCACACGCATTATCTTGCGCTGGTAATGCAGGTGTGGTTGTTTGGAATGGAAAATTTGTTAGGATAAGAAGGCTTACTCCGAGGGAATGTTTTAAACTCCAGGGATTCACTGATGAATTATTTGATAAGGCTAATGAGGTAAATTCGGATGCACAACTTTATAAACAGGCAGGTAATGGAGTAACTGTAAATGTTGTTTATGCTATTGGTAGGAAAATATCTGAAATGGTCGATTAATTCAATCGTATTAACTTGACTTAGGTGCCTTATAGAGTGATGTATGTAGCATCAAAACAAAGGAGGCGCAAATTTTGATAATCAAGACCAATTCTAATAATCGCAAAGAGATATTCAAAGCAATAAGAGAATTCACTGGGAAAGAGCAGTATTACCTTGGCCCACCATCATTTTCATATCTTGTTGGTAGTTTCACAGTAGATAGGGATGGATTGATAACGTGTGCAATAGAGAAAGAAGCTGAGAGATTGAGGGAGTATCTTGTACAACAAGGTTACGTAGAAGAGCAACCTAGGAATTTAGAAATAAGTGTCTCAGCAGAAAGCATGGATGGTAGTTCACTTTGTAATTTAGTTTTTATGCTTCGAAGCAAACAGTACATGCTTAATAGGGTAGTAGGTGGACATTACTTTAATGTAACTGAGGAATTGATTGGAATTTTGGAAGCAGTGTCACCTAAAACTAAAGAAGATTTCCTAAATATCTATATGGAGCATAAGGAAGCCATTAGGGGTGTGACTATTGATGATAATAAAATTACTTTCACATTTCCAATCTCTGAAAAACCAGATAAGAACAGAGCTTATGCTGAGGTTGCTGCTTTAATGGTTTCACGTTCTAAGGGAGTAAAAAAGGTTAATGCTAAGCAGCAGATACCTGAGAATGAAAAATATTACTTCAGAGTATGGCTTATTGCACTTGGATTAGGAGGAAGAGGTGGAAAGGCTTCAAGAAAAGTACTTCTTGAGGGGTTAAAGGGACATACAGCCTTTAGAACCCTAGTTGATGAAGTAAACCATAAAGCTAGGATGTATGCAAAAAAGCAATTGTTAAACAAAGAAATTGAGAGTAATACAAGTATTGTAAAAAAGAGTTCTGAGATATGTAGTAATCAGGATAAATAATATCAGATACCTCCATAAAAAATATGATGTGTTTCTTAAAAATGGAACTGGACTTTATGTGCTTTTAGAGTGATATATAGTACTACCATAAGAAACACATTACATTTTGAAAGGATGAAACGTGTGAAGACACAGACTTTTGGTATTGAGATTGAAATGACTGGCATAACAAGAGAGCAAGCTAGTAAAGTCATAGCGAATTACTTTCAAACAGGAGAAAACAGGTATATAGGAGGTGCCTACCGTGCCTATGAATCAAAGGACACAAAGAGAAGAACTTGGAAAGTGATGTATGATTCAAGCATAACTGCAGAAAAGAAGACTGGCAATATAAGAGTTGCTGCAGGAGAAGATTATAAAACCGAGGTGGTTAGTCCGATTCTAACTTACGATGACATTGAGGATTTACAGAAGCTTATAAGGCAATTAAGGTACAAGGGTGCAATAGTGAACACTTCCTGTGGAATTCATGTACATGTCGGGGCACAAAAGTTTACACCTCAGACACTTCGTAACATAGTAAACATTATAGCAAGCAAGGAGGACATTCTTTACAGGGCATTAAAGATAGATCCAATGCGCCTCCGATATTGCAAAAAAACTAACGAGAATCTTATTAACACCATAAATAGGAAAAAGCCAAGAACCATGGCAGAGCTTGCAGATATATGGTATGCAGAAGACCCTTATGGAAGAGAAAGACACTACAACAGTACAAGGTATCACGGGTTGAATCTTCATGCCACATTTACGAAAGGTACGGTGGAATTTAGACTTTTTAACTCAACAACACACGCAGGAGAGATTAAAGCTTACATACAGTTTTGCCTAGCGGTTTGCTACCAAGCTTTAACCCAAAAGAAAGCATCAGCAAGAAGAACGGTAACCGATAACGAAAAATATGCATTTAGATGCTGGATGCTTCGCCTAGGGCTTATCGGTGAAGAGTTTAAAACCTGCAGGTTACATTTTCTTAAGAACCTTGAAGGTAACTCAGCTTGGAGGCAAGTTGTTTGAATATACATATAAAACAGCAAGGGGTGGCACTGCCACTCTTAAGCTGGTAGGAGGGAAACCTCACTTGGTAAATAGAAAGGAAGAATTAAAAATGGAAAAAAAGCTGTACATAGCATATGGAAGTAATATGGACACAGAACAGATGGCTTATAGGTGCCCAGATGCTAAGGTAGTTTGTACATCAGAAATAAGAGGATATGAATTACTGTTTAAGGGTTCTAAAATAGGTGCCTGTGCAACTATTGAAAAGAAAGAAAATTCCAAGGTTCCAGTCCTTGTCTGGGAAATATCTCAGTGTGATGAGAGAAGTCTTGACCGTTACGAAGGATATCCAAGGCTATATTACAAAAAAAACTTAAATATATACATTAATGATAAACCAATGGAAGCTATGGTTTATATAATGGATGAGAAGAGATTAAAAGGTCAGCCGAGCTATCAATACTATAAATTGATTGAGGATGCATATAAAAAGTATGGATTCGACTTTGAAATTCTTGAAAAAGCACTGAAGACTTCTGTTGCCGAAGGAATGAATTGCAATGACCAAAATCAATAAACAAATAGTAGAAAGGCTTCGAAAACAATATCCTAATGGATGCCGTATATCTCTTGTTAAAATGGATGACATACAAGCACCTCCCATTGGTACTCTTGGAATTGTTATTGGAGTAGATGATATAGGAAGTATTATGGTTGCTTGGGATAATGGAAGTTAACTGAATGTAATATATGGCGTGGATTTATGTAGAAAGATTTATGAATAACATAATTTTTACTAAAGGCTTCCTAAGAGGCCTTTTTTCATTCTATTAAAGCCAATAAAGGGGGGTGGGACTAGTGGCACAGAGGGGAAGAAAACCAAAACCAACTGTTATTAAGGAACTGGAAGGCAATCCAGGGGGCAGACAGTTGAATAAAAATGAACCAAAGCCAAGAAAAAAAGCCCCACGATGCCCTAATTGGCTTGAGGAGGAAGCTAAGAAAGAATGGAAACGTATGGGGAAGGTTCTAGAGCAAATGGGGCTTTTGACTGAGATGGATATGTCTGCTTTTGCTGGCT
>NZ_CCXI01000026.1 GCF_000820705.1 Clostridium polynesiense
CTTTTGCTGGCTATTGCCAGGCTTATGCTCGTTGGAAGGAAGCAGAAGAATTTATAACTCAGCATGGAAGTATGGTGCGTACACCTAATGGATATTTACAACAAGTTCCTCAGGTATCTATTGCTCAGACTAACTTAAAAATTCTGCTGAAGTTCTGTGAACAGTTTGGTCTAACACCCTCTTCAAGAAGCAGAATTGTTACTGGTGAAAGTATGGCTAATTCTAGTGATGAGATGGAACTGTTATTAGGAGGTAGTGAATGATGCCGTATCAATACAAACCATCTCCTTTTGTGCTAGAAACTTCCCATTATGACAAGGCAAAGGCCGACCGTGCAGTTACTTTTATTGAAAACCTCTGTCACACCAAAGGGAAATGGGCAGGAAAGAAGTTTTTATTGCTTCCTTGGCAGGAGCAGATTGTCAGGGATATCTTCGGCATTGTTGGAGAAAATGGGAAAAGACAGTTCCTTACCGCTTATATTGAGATACCTAAAAAACAAGGAAAATCTGAACTTGCAGCAGCTATTGCACTGTATCTTTTATATGCAGATAATGAACCCAGTGCTGAAGTTTATGGAGCTGCTTGTGATAGGTCACAGGCTTCTATAGTATTTGATGTTGCAAAACAGATGGTACAAATGTCACCGGCACTTTTAAAAAGATCTAAGATTACTGCAGCCACAAAGCGTATCGTAAATTATTCAAATGCAGGATTTTACCAAGTACTCTCTGCAGAGACAGGAACTAAGCATGGACTGAATGTTTCAGGCCTAGTATTTGATGAAATTCATGCTCAACCAAACAGAAAATTATATGATGTTCTAACAAAGGGTTCTGGTGATGCAAGAGAACAGCCACTATTTTTTATCATAACAACAGCAGGAAATGATAAAAATAGTATTTGTTATGAATTGCATACAAAAGCATTAGATATAAAAGCAGGGAGAAAAAAGGATAACACATTTTATCCTGTTGTTTATGGCCTTACAGAACAGGATGACTGGAATAATGAAGAAGATTGGTATAAAGCAAATCCTTCTCTTGGACATACTATTTCTATTGAACGTGTACGTGAAGCTTATAAGAATGCACTTGAAAATCCTGCTGAGGAGAATGTGTTTAAACAGTTAAGACTTAACATTTGGACATCAGCAACTGTATGCTGGATACCTGAACATATCTATAACAGAGGAAATCTTACAATTGATTTAGAATCTCTCAATGGGAGAGAGTGCTATGGTGGTCTTGATCTTTCTAGCACTTCAGATATAACTGCACTTGTTTTGGTATTTCCACCTCGGACAGAAGATGAGAAGTATGTTGTATTACCTTATTTTTGGCTTCCGGAGGATACTTTAGGCTTAAGATGTAGAAGAGATCACGTACTTTATGATGTATGGGAACTTCAAGGTTATATTCAAACAACTGAAGGAAACGTAATTCACTATGGTTTTATAGAGAAATTCGTAGAAAAACTGGGCGAGAAGTATCACATCAAGGAAATTGCCTTTGACCGATGGAATGCAACACAAATGGTTCAGAATCTTGAGGATATGGGTTTCACAGTTGTACCTTTCGGTCAAGGGTATAAGGATATGTCACCTCCGTCCAAGGAATTGTATAAGCTGCTCATGGAGGGAAGCATAAATCATGGAGGGCATCCAGTCCTTAAGTGGATGGCTCAAAATGTGGTTATGAGGCAAGACCCAGCGGGAAACATAAAACCTGACAAGGAAAAGTCTGTAGAGAAGATAGACGGTATTGTGGCAACTATTATGGCACTTGACCGTTGTATAAGAAATAAGAATGATGATGGTAGTGTGTATGACGAGAGAGGCATAATAGCTTTCTAATTATATTTTCAAATATCATAGTATTTAAGAAGAAATAGCTTGACGTATAATATTATATGCGATAATATGATATTAAAGAATAATAAGTTATTAAGAAAATAATAACTTATTATAAATATAAATAAGGAGGCTGATATTTATGTCAGTAAATATTCAAATAACTCTTACGGATCAAGAATTTAAAATTTTAAAGGGTCGTTCAGATGAAGCCGGCTTAACACCTGCTCAATTTATTAAGCAGAGAGCTCTCGACCATTCTGAATTCAACACTTTGTTCTCTGAGTTATGCCAAAAGGTAGAAGAATTAGAAGTTGGTACTGAGTTTGATGTAAAGTCTATTTTTGGGCCAAAGTGGTTTACTATTAAAGAACGTGGTATTAAATTAAGTCTTGGCAGAAATTTCAATAAGCTTGTTAAATCCGGTAACGTATCAGTTAAGGAGAATGGCAAGGATTCAGCAAATACCCAAAAGTATATAAAAATGTAGGAGTTTTATATGAATTGTGAAATAAGAATACTAAAAAATATTAGTTTAGATGTTGTAATATCAAACTCAGTTTTATCAATACTGAATTCCAATAAAGGGGTAATGCTTTCTTCTAATCAAATACTTCTGTTATTACCACGAAATCTACAAATTATATTAAATAACATTGCTTCGTCTTATTCGAAAGGGCCGTGCTCTAAACCTGCGGCTTATGTAGGAAGTATTGCTTCTGATTTAAGCAATAATATTAGAAACGTGGTTCATAATTATAAATATTATTGCCCTATACTAAAAAGAAAAGACGATGCTTTTAAATTTATCTAATTCTATATTTTTGTTTAAAGCGCCTACACTAGTTGGTGCTTTTTTTCTGCCCTTCTTAAGGAGGAATACTAATGAATTTTCCAATAATATCAAGATTTATCAAGTCAAGAGATAAACCTTCAAACTATTATACGGCTTCTGATTATCCATTTTTATTCGGGCCTACAACTAGCGGCAAGAGCGTAAATGAATATACGGCAATGCAGACCACAGCAGTCTATTCATGTGTGAGAATCCTGTCAGAAGCAATCGCATCTTTGCCACTGCATCTTTATCGGTATAAAGAAAATGGTAAGGAACGAGTATATAACCATTCATTATATCGACTGCTTCATGATGAGCCGAACAGTGAAATGACCTCTTTTGTTTTCAGAGAAACCCTTATGAGCCATTTGCTTATATGGGGAAATGCTTATGCTCAGGTAATACGTGATGGTGCAGGCCGTGTGGTTGAGCTATATCCTCTTCTTCCTAATAAAATTGATGTTGCAAGAGATAAAAGCGGTGAAATTTACTATACTTATACTAGTTATTCAGAAGACAATCCTAAATTTAAAGGGTATGGAACTGTAATTTTAAGAAGACAGGATGTACTTCATATACCTGGACTTGGATTTGATGGACTTGTAGGGTATTCACCTATTGCCATGGCAAAGAATGCAGTTGGAATGATAATAGCCTGTGAAGAGTACGGAGCTAGTTTCTTTGCAAATGGAGCAAATCCTGGTGGTGTTCTCGAACATCCAGGTGTTTTAAAAGACCCAAAGAAGGTGCGTGATTCCTGGAATGAAGTTTATAGAGGAACTAAAAACTCTCATAAGGTAGCGGTACTAGAAGAAGGAATGAAATATCAGCAGATAGGTATTCCTCCAGAGGAAGCGCAATTCCTTGAAACAAGAAAGTTTCAGATAAATGAAATTGCGAGGTTATATCGCATACCACCCCATATGATAGGGGACCTTGAGAAATCAAGCTTCTCAAACATTGAGCAACAGTCGCTAGAGTTCGTTAAATATACTTTAGATCCGTGGGTTATTAGGTGGGAACAGGCATTACAACGTTCGCTTTTGTTACCAAATGAAAAGAAAGAATACTTTATAAAGCTTAATGTAGATGGCCTATTGCGTGGAGATTATCAAAGCAGGATGAATGGTTACTCGATAGGCAGACAGAATGGATGGCTTTCTACTAATGACATACGTGAGCTTGAAGATATGAATCCAATTCCGGATGCAGAAGGAGGTAATCTGTATCTGATAAATGGTAACATGACCAAACTGAAGGATGCAGGAATATTTGCTACAGCAGAAAAAGGTAATGCTGATAGCAATAATAAAGACACACAACAAGAGAATAGGAGGATGCAGTGATGAAACGTAAGTTTTGGAACTGGGTGAAAAATGAGGGGGGAAGAACCCTTTTTTTAAATGGTGAGATTTCAGATGAAACCTGGTATGGAGATGAAGTAACCCCTAAGCTTTTTAAGAAAGAACTAGAAAGTGCTAAGGGCGATATTACTGTGTGGATTAACTCTCCTGGAGGTGATGTTTTTGCAGCAGCTCAAATATATAACATGCTAATGGATTATCAGGGAAGTGTGAAAGTAAGAATTGATGGGATTGCTGCTTCAGCAGCATCGGTTATTGCAATGGCAGGAACAGAGGTTCTAATGTCACCGGTTGCCATGATGATGATTCATAATCCTATGACCATAGCAATTGGAGATTCTAGCGAAATGAAGAAGACTAGTGCTATGCTTGATGAGGTTAAAGAAAGCATTATAAATGCCTATGAAATCAAAACAGGTCTTTCAAGAACTAAAATTTCTCACCTAATGGACTCGGAATCATGGTTTAATGCAAAAAAAGCCGTAGAACTTGGATTTGCAGATGGTGTGCTCTTTGAGGATGATGAAATGGACAGTGATGAATTAGAGGCCGTTATGTTCTCACGGGTAGCAGTTACTAATTCACTTGTGTCAAAGTTAATTCAAGTAAAGTCGGAAGAAGGAACACCTGTAGAACAATTAGAAAAAAGACTGAGCCTTCTGGCTCACTAATTTTAGGAGGTTGAATTATATGAATAAAATTCTTGAACTCAGAGAAAAACGAGCAAAATCCTGGGAAGCTGCTAAAGCATTTCTTGACAGTAAAAGAGGAACAGATGGACTTTTATCTGCTGAGGACACAGCTACCTATGATAGGATGGAAGCAGATGTTGTAAATCTTGGTAAGGAAATAGAAAGGCTAGAACGTCAGATAGCAATTGATGCAGAGCTTTCTCTTCCTACATCCAAGCCGATTACAAATAATCCTGGAGAAGGTGCTGATGGCAAAGCCAAAACTGGTAGAGCTTCTGATGTGTATAATAAGGCGTTTTGGAATAATATACGTCAAAGAAATTTTTATGATGTTCAAAATGCATTACAAATTGGCACAGACTCAGAAGGAGGATATCTAGTGCCGGATGAGTATGAAAGAAAACTGGTACAGGCACTTGAGGAAGAGAATATTTTCCGTAAACTTGCTACAGTTATCAAAACGTCTAATGGGGATAGAAAGATACCTATTGTTACATCAAAGGGGACTGCATCCTGGATGGATGAGGAAGGTTCATTCTTAGAGAGTGATGATGAATTTGGACAGACTTCCATAGCAGCATATAAATTGGGTACCATGATTAAGGTTTCCGATGAACTTCTAAACGATAGTGTGTTTGATCTTCAAACATATATAGCAGGAGAGTTTGCTCGTAGAATCGGTGCCAAGGAAGAAGAAGCCTTTTTTACTGGCAATGGAACAGGAAAGCCAGCTGGTATTTTTGCAGATACCGGAGGTGCAGAAGCTGGTGTTACCACTGCAGGTGCAAGTATATCCTTTGATGATGTTATGGACCTTTTTTACTCTTTAAAATCTCCTTACAGAAAGAAAGCAGTATGGACTCTTAATGATACCACCGTTAAAGCACTAAGGAAATTGAAAGATGGCAACGGTAACTATATCTGGCAGCCCTCCGTTCAGGTTGGGGTTCCAGATATGATTCTGAACAGGCCTTATCACACATCAAGCTATATTCCTGACCTCACAGCGGGAAATAAGGTCATGGCTTTTGGAGACTTTAGTTATTATTGGATTGCAGACAGGCAAGGTCGTTCCTTTAAGAGACTCAATGAGCTTTACGCAGCAACAGGACAGGTAGGGTTTCTTGCAAGCCAGAGAGTAGATGGAAAGTTAATTCTTCCAGAGGCTGTGAAGGTTCTTCAACTGAAAGCTTAGTAAATATAATTTGAGACTGGAGATGAGTGTGTGATTATATCATTATTAGAGGCAAAGGAATATCTAAGAGTTGATAGTGATGATGAAGATACACTCATCACTAGTTTTATTAAGACAGGTGAAGATATATGCGAAGGTATATTAAGATATCCTTTATCTGAGTTTAATACTGTACCAGAAACTATTAAGCTCGCAATTATGTATGCGACAGCCTATATGTATGAGAATAGAGAAACTTTTGAGTATAAGAATATTATCAGTACAATTACCGGATTGGTTCATCCATACAGGAAGGAAGTTTGGTGATAATATGACAATTGGTGATCTGAATCAAAGAATAACACTGCAAAAGTATTCAATAGGTATATCTGAAAATGGATATGAAACTGAATCATGGATTGATTATAAAACAGTATGGGCTTCAGTATCAGATTTATCCGGGAGGGAATTTTACCAAGTTGCAGCTGTTCAGGCAGAAAAAACAGTAAAGTTTCTTATTAGGTTTGTAGCGGGAATCGATTGCTCAATGAGGATTCAGTTTGGAGATAGACTATATAATATTGTTGCTATAGATAATATGAAATATGATAAAAAGCTGATTCTCATTAAAACCATGGAGGTGAATATGAGTGGCTAGAATTGAACTCGAAGGAATAGAGGAATTAATTGATAGGGTGAACAAGATTGGTGCTAAAGGTGAGACGATAAAGAGGAAAACCCTAGATAGGGCTGGTGAAATTGTTAAAGTAACTATGGAAAAAAAGGCTCCTAGATCACAGCATGTTAAAAGACATATGGCTGATAATATTCAGATATCTGATATAAAGAAGAGTAATGGTGTAGATTTCGTTAACATTGGTCCTAATAAAGGTGATAACTCAGAGTTCTTTTATAGTAAGTTTACCGAATGGGGAACCAGTAGGATAAGCGCTCAACACTGGGCAGAAAAATCACTTTTAGAGAATAAAAAAGAAATCAACAATGTTATTCTAGAAGAATTGAAAAGAGGGCTTGAGGAATGATTAATAAGACTATTATTGAAATCCTCAAGCCATTAAATATTCCAGTAACTTTTCAAAAGTATACTGGAAAAGCTGAAACTTATATAACTTTTCACGAATACTTAACCTCTGGAGAAGCATATGAAGAAGATGAGGAAGCACTGATAGGACACTATATCCAAATAGATATATGGTCAAAAGGTGATTATACAGTAATAGTAAAAGAAGCTAAAGAAAAGCTAAGGAAAGCTGGTTTTAGAAGATTAAATGAATCTGATCTTTATGAAGAGGATACTAAGATCTATCATAAAGGTCTTAAATTTTATTATTTAGAGGAGGGAGAAATGAATGCCTAGACAGATTGGACTCAAGGATATTCACGTTGCTATATTAAAAAGCGATGATAGTCAAGGTGTTGTTTATGAAACACCTATAAAACTTGAACGAGCTATAAATGCCAAGATATCACCTAAAGCCAATACAGAAAACATATATTCGGATGATTCTGTTGAAGACATTATTACTGCTTTTGAAGGAATTGATGTGGAAATAGAGGTGAATCAGCTTTCCTTGGCAAGTAGGGCCTTGTTACAGGGCTCTAAGATTGTAAAAGGTATACTAATAGAAAATAAAGATGATATGGCTCCAACTTTGGCATTAGGTTTTAAATCGAAGAAAAGCAATGGTAAGTATAGATATGTGTGGTTGTTAAAGGGTCAATTTGAGTTAGCTTCAGATGATTATGACACAGAGGCTGAGAAGCCAAAGGCACAGAGCGCTAAGCTAAAAGGAAAATTTTATTCTAGAGATTATGATGGTAATTATAGATTCATTGCAGATGAAGGAATAGAAGGTGCAGATTCCGATGTTATTAACAGTTGGTTTCTATCAGTGCCAAGTGAACCAAATAAAACAGAATAAAGAAATATATTTAAGTTATTTTTATTCGTTTAGAAATAAAAGCCTTTATTATATAATGAAGTAAATATACCTTTTATAACAGAATTTAACAATAATGTTTAATAATTGGATTATTATTGCTATAATAATATGTGCAAATAAGTATATATAGGAGGAAATATTAATGTTAGAAAATAATAAAGGTGTAAAGATATTGGTTTCTTGTGTTATTTCTTTGGTATTTTTATTTGTAATAATTTTTTTATCTATTAGTTTAACAGAGAAAAAGTCAATTTCTGATAAGCTTAATGTTTTCGAAAAACAATTAGCCATTTTGAAAGAAGAAAATGAGGATTTACAAGATCAAATAATTAAATATAATGAGAAGGTTAATACTTTAGAGAATGAAAAGAGTATATTAGAGGAACAAAATACCAATAGCTTAAAAGCGTTAAGTGATTTACAGGATAAAATTAATACCAATACAAATTCAATTAATAATAGTAGTAGCCACTCTATAAATAATGAGAATAATAGTAATAGTAATGTTTCAAATAGTGGAAACCAGCAGAATAATAATCCTAATATTCAACTAAGTGAGAAAGATAAAATGGTAGCTGAGGCAAGAAAGTATTTTAGTGATAGAGGTGTTAAATTAAGTAGTAGTGGATATTCTGAGATGGTAGGAACAAACTTAAATAGTGGAATTAATGAGCTTGAAGGGCACAGAGTTTTTGCTATTACTATTGATAACTATGATATAAAAGATAATAATATATGGTTTTATTATAGTCCTGAAACGAAGGTCGGATATAAGTATCAAAATGAAACTTGGACAAAAGTTTAGCAAGAAAACCAATGAAGTATTCATTAGTAATTTTGATTACAATCGCTACCGTGTTTTTTTGTTCTAAATCATATGATTATTAAATTTTGTGGATAGATATAATTATTAAGTATAGACATATAAATATTAAGAGGTGATATTTATGTGGAATATTCCAACTGAAAAATTCGACCCTAAGGGAAAGCAGTATTATTTTAGTTTCTGTAAACAAGACTGCTATCAAGCTATGCATGGCAAGTGTTCATTAGATTTATCAGAGGATGAAGTGAAATTAATTCCAGAGAATGATTGTGAAGGGGATTCTAAGGTTAGTCATTGTAGAAATACTTACAAGTCTATTATTAGTGAAGGACAATCATCTCCTATACTTATTACTGATAACATATGTAATCATTATACAGTTGATGATGGACAGCATAGAATATGTATAGCAAGTAAAAAAGGACTAATGCTAGAGGCCTATATTACGAAGAGTGATGATGTTTGCCATGTATGCAAAAAAGAGGAAGAAATTAAGGAATCAATATTATACGAAGAAAAAAAATTTAAGATATTTGCTCCTAAAAAGACCATATTTCAAAAAATATTCAATATAGAGCCAAAAAATTTGTATCAAGATAGTCTTGATAGAGAAAAAGAGAGTTTAAAACAACATCAATTAGAAAAAGAAAGTTCGTTTAGGCAATTTTAAATATAGAAAAAATTCTATAAGCCTTTCATATTATGTAAATATTCTTATCAATGATATGTTAATATAGCCGCTTATTGGCGGCTATTCTTATGAGGAGGATTAAGATTGAAAGCATCAGAATTGAAAAGTAAAGGTGTTAATTTCCGATTAGCAGATAAAGAGTATGAACTAAAATTTGATATGAACACGTTCTGTGAGTTAGAAGAGGTGTATGGAGATATTAACAAAGCTTTTGATGATTTACAGAATAGAAAGATTAAAGCAATTAGAGCTCTTATTTATTCAGCTATTAAGGCTGAGGATGAGAGTGTAACCCTTAAGGAGGTAGGTAGAATGCTTACCTTAAATGATATGGAGAGGCTTGGAACTGCTATTAATGAAGCACTTTCTGTAGCTATGCCAGAGATAAAAGAAAATATGGGGGAATAGAAAGCCACACTGATTCTGAAGGATGGGATTGGGAGTGGCTTTTCTATTTAGGTACTAACATATTGAAAATGTCAGAGGAGCAGTTTTGGAGAAGTACACCTAAGAAGCTTCAGGCTCTTTTTACTATTTATAAAAGGGTTAACGGTATTGAAGAAGAGGAAGAAGGCTTTATAGACGATATTATTTTTTAAGCGAGGAGGTGAGTAAATGGCAAATGAAACTAGTACTGTTGTAGCTAGGGTAGGTCTTGACGATAAAGGATTTCAGGAAGGTGTTTCTAAGATTCAGAGAAGCTTAAAGGTTGTTCAGAGTGAGTTCTCTGCAGCAAACACTAAGCTTGGGGATTTTGGTAAATCAACAGATGGTCTTAAATTAAAGTCAGATTCTCTGAGTAAGCAGATTGAATTACAAAAAGATAAGGTTGCAGCCTTAGTAAAAAGCTATCAAGAGAGTGTAGAAGCTAAAGGAGAGGATGCTAAGTCTTCAGAGAATCTAAAAATATAGCTCAACTATGCTACTGCTGAACTAAATAAAATGCAGAATGAACTTAAAGCCACAACTAAAGAATTAAACACTAAAAGCTCTTCCTGGCATAAGTTATCGGAAAGTATGAACAAAGCCGGAGATACTATGAAAAAGGTCGGAGAAAAGATGACCTCAGCAGGTACTAAACTAACTGCTGCTGTTACTCTACCCATCCTTGGAATAGGAACCGCTACTACTAAGATGGCTATGGATGCTGTTGAGTCAGAAAGTTTATTTGAGGTTTCTATGGGTGCGATGGCTGATCAGGCTAGGATTTGGTCGGATAAAATATCAAATTCATTAGGGCTTAATTCCTATAATGTTAGAAATAGCATGGCTACATATAATGCTATGCTCACCTCTATGGGATTAGTTTCAGAAGAGGCTTTAGATATGTCACAAGGACTTACTGAGCTATCTTATGATATGGCTTCATTTTATAATCTAAATCCTGAAGAAGCATTCAATAAATTAAAGTCAGGTATTTCTGGTGAGGCTGAGCCGCTTAAAGCCTTAGGTATACTAGTTAATGAAAATACAGTAAAGACTTATGCCTATACTCATGGTATTGCTGAAAACGGAGAAGCTTTAACAGAGGCTCAGAAAGTTCAGGCAAGGTACGGAGTAATTATGGAGGCAACTAAAAACGCTCAGGGTGATCTTGCCAGAACTATAGATAGTCCTACCAATAAGATTAGAGCAATGAAAGAGCAGGCTCAGGAGATGGGAGTTCAATTCGGACAGATACTTATTCCAATCCTTGAGAAGTTAATTTCTGTTATAAAGCCACTAATGGATAGGTTTCAGGGACTGTCTAAGGAACAGCAAGAAACCATAGTTAAGGTAGGCTTAATAGTTGCTGCGATAGGGCCAGTAATATTAGTCATAGGAAAAGTGATTACTATCATAGGGACTTTGTCAGGAATTATTAGTACTGCATCAGCAGCTATTGCAGCGGCTGGAAGTGTTTCAGCTGCTCTCGGTGCAGCTTTTACTTCTGTTATTGCACCAGTAGGAATAGTAATTGGTATTATAGCAGGACTTATAGGAATTGGAGTACTTCTTTATAAGAATTGGGATACCATTAAAAATACTATAAGTTCAGTATGGGATTGGTTAAGAATAAGCATAGGGAATTCAGTATCTGCGATAAAGGATTCAATAAAATCTGCTTGGGAGTCCGTGAAATTAGTTTGCATGCCGGTGATTGAATCTATAGCTAATACTATTAAAAGCATATGGGAGGGGGTAAGAGCATCTATAGCCTTCCTATGGGAGTTAATAAAGGCTATATTCTTAAGTGCTTGGACAGTCATATCATCAATAGTTCAAACTTATATAAACATAGTATCTGGCATAATTAGTGTTCAGTGGCAGTTAATAGAGTTTATAACTACAAAAGTATGGAATGCTATTTCATCTGTTATAAGTGCAGTATTGAATTCTATCATATTATTCATGAGACCTGTAATTCAGATGATTTCAACCATGATCACATCTGCATGGAATGTAATAAGCACAGTTACTAGTATCGTTTTTAACGGAGTATTCTCATATTTACGAGCTACATGGAGCACTATAAGTTCTACACTCGCTTCAATATGGAATGGAATTAGGACTGTATGTGTTTCTGTATGGAACTCTATTTCAGCTTTTTTCTCGTCAATATGGAATACAATAGCAGATGTTTTTAACCAGGTAACAAGCAACATTAAGAATATAGTTGCAGGTGCATGGAATAATCTTTTAGGAATCACTACCTCTATGTGGAATAGTATTAAAGATGCCTTATCATCTCCAATATCAGCAGCAGCTAATTTCATAAAGGGACAATTAGATAAAATAAAGGGATTTTTTAATGCATTAAATATTAAATTGCCTCATATTAAACTTCCACACTTTAAGATAGAGGGTGAGTTTAGTTTAGCGCCACCAAAGGTACCAAGGCTTGCAGTTAACTGGTATGCATCAGGGGGAATATTTAATAGTCCAGGCATTATAGGCGTCGGAGAAGCTGGCTCAGAAGCAGTTCTTCCCATTGATAGGTTGGACGAGCTGATGGCCAAGGCTATAGAAAAGGTAAATGGGAATAAAGGAAATGGTGGCTTGACTATTAAAATAGAAAACTTCATCAATAATACTGAGAAGGACATTGAACAGCTAGCATATGAATTAGAATTTTATCGACAAAGAGTAGCTACTGGAAGAGGTGAGTTTTAGTGTTAAGTTTTGATTTTGGAGATAAAAACAGCTACACAGATTTTGGTATATTAATTTCAAAAAGGCCATCTATACCGTCAGCAAAAAGAAGAGTAGATTTTTATAACATACCTGGAAGAAGTGGGACTCTTAAATATGATGAAAATACTTATGAAGATATAACTATTACTTTAGAGTGTAGTTTAAGAAGTACAGACCTTTTAAGCGAGATTGACAAGATTAAGTATTGGCTATTTAGTTCAGCAGAAAGCGAGCTTATATTTAGTTTCCAGAAAGATAAAAAGTATATAGCACAAGTGGTCAATTCAATTGATATAAAGCAAGTATATAAATATTTAGGATACTTTCCTATTATTTTTAGTTGCCACCCTTTTAAATATCATAGCGATGATAATATTTTAATTCCTTATGCAAGCCCATTTACTTTTAAAAACACAGGAACACTTCCGAGCGAACCTATTATAACTATTTATGGAAGTGGATTAATTAAACTTAAAGTAAATGATGAAGTAATAGAACTTCATGATGTGGATGGAATTATTGAATTAGACAGTGAACTTATGGAGTGTTATAGCCCTACGGAACTTAGAAATGGCTCAATGTATGGTGAGTTCCCACTGTTTAGAACAGGAGATAATAAAATATCATGGGAAGGAACGGTTAGTAACATTTATATAAAACCCAACTTCAGAAGCTTATAGGAGTGATATTTGTGTATTTAAAAATTTTGAGGAAGAGTCCTTTAAGTAACTTTAAACTTAGTGATTTTGTTGATGATATTAATAAGATGAAATATGCTCTTGATGAAATTGAGAGCTTAAATGGCTTAGTGGACAGAATAATAATTGATCCAAGTATAGCTAACCTATATAGCATAGACGATACTCACATTAGCAATAAAACTGGATATAGCTCTAACAAAATTGAGTATATAGTTAATACATTTAAAAGGACATATATGACTTAAGGGGTGGAAAAGTGAATGATTTAAGGTTACCTCAAAAAATGCTTAATGACTATTTTGAACTGCTTGATTATCAGCGAGATTTTTTAGCTTTGAAGGATAGTATTGATAAGATGCAGGAAAAACTTGCGAAAATAAAAATCTTAACAAGTGACCCAGAAAGCGTGGATGAAATAATAAATGATGAAAGTAGTTCTCTTATTACAACCTATAGCTCAGAAAGAATAGAAGCACTTTTTAGTGATTTAACTAGAGATGCTGTTATAGCTAAAGAAAAGATAGTGACTGCAATAAATGCTAGAAAGCCTAGTGCTAATGCAAGGATAGAAGATTCGTGGGATCTTCTTTCTTTTTATATTAGTTTAATGGGAAACCTTCAGTTTCAATTTAAGGAGCTTGTACTTAATAAAGTAAGGTTTACTAACCAAAGTAATAGTTTGATTAGAACGGCCTTGAATGATTATATCGGAGAACAATTAAACCCATTCCTATATAGGCCATATGAATATAAGCTAGTTGTTTCAAAGGATAATGCTAACTATATTAGAGAATATGATGTAAAAAAGAATATGAGTATGGGATTATCTATATTCATGAACTCCATTAGAGTATATTAGGAGGAAAAAATATGCGAGAAGTAGTTTCCATGAGCAAGGACTATATTTCAGGAGTTGAAACTAAAGAAAAAAAGTATAAATCAGATAATTTTAAAACCACAGTAACTGCACTGCTATATGATAGCAATGGCAAAATGGTCCAAGAGCATATAACTGAAAATATAGTTCATACAAAACATATTGATTTTCAAATGTTTATGACTTATTTTACAAATCATTGGAATTCGTTTTTGGCTGCACGCTTTACACCGCAATTATTAACGTCTACCTATTTATTGGTATTAACTGATTATAACGGAGCTGAGAATGCTGAGAACTTGTATAAAAGGGGCAACGTGCTGGCTTATGCTTCAAGAGCAGATTATGTAGTGACACCTACACCTAAAAGAGGATATATGAATACAGCAGAATCAGTAAGGACCTCTATAAATAAGCTAAAACTTGTTTTTGATTTTCCTCAGGAAACGGGAAATGGAACCTTTCAAAGTCTATGGTTTAGTGAGCACACTGATTTTATAGAAGCTTGTGGAACTTTAAATACTATTTCTGGTGGAAGTAACTCTAGTTATCACTATAAAAATATTATATGTGATAATGAAGGATATTGGTTTGTTACCAATAGTACAGAGATTGTCAAAAATAAATGGATTGGTGATGAAGTGTCAGGTAGCAGAATTAATGTTTATGGTATACCTACAAATATTCAGACAACATTCAATCCAAGTTTTATAAGACTCTTACACATATCTACTGAAGGCGCTATATATGTTGAGTCTAGAGGAACAACTAATAAGCTATATAAGATATCAGCAGATAGAAAGTTAGTAACTGTCCTAAATTCTAATTTCTACGATATCTTCGGGACAACTTATTATAATAACAATATTTATTGGCTATGTAGAGTTACAGGAACATCTAAATATGTCATAGGGAAAATGGACATAAGTAAGTTTGAGAGACTAGAGGACTTTACTCTCGATGAAGTCAATTTTTCTGATATAGATGAAATTTTAAAGTCTATTTATCCAGAGGCTACTAGCTTTCAGTATAACCAGCCAACTATGAATATAAGTATATTTGAAGATAAATTAGCTTTGGCTATTGATGGAACATACAATAATTCTGTATACATTAGCAGGATCGCTTTACTCGATATAGCTACTTTATCGTATGTTAGTGATTTTTACTCTATATGTAGGTCTGTTGGATTAGGTCCTTATGCGGGTAATTTTAGTTCATCAAGTCCTACGGGAACAAGTGTATCTTCATCTAAAGTATATAAGTTTATCAATAATGGCACACATTTTATATCTACAGATATGGCTATATGTGTGGTATCCCCACCTTACTCACATGCGAAATTATCTGCACCTATAACCAAAGATAATTCTCAATCCATGAAGATAATATATGAGCTGGAATTTGCTTTCCCAGATGGATGGAATGGAAATCCTACAGTTAAGTTCTAATCCTTCATGCACCTATCAATCATTGAGATGGAGATAAAAGATGAGATATATAGATATAGGAAAAATAGATTATAATAATCTTGAACTATATAAATACTATGAACTTGAAAGTAAAGAAGAGGTATATGTTAACCGCTCAAAAAATGTAAAAGTCTATAATGGAGATGAAACAGACTTTACTCATAATGGTATTACTACACTTATTAATCTTACTTCTTGCTTTATTACAGAAGAATTGAATGGATCATATTTTATAGAACTAGAGTGTATAAAAGATAAGACAAATAAGCATCTAGCTCTTCAACCTCTTAATATTATAAAAGCTGATGGCCAATTATTCAGGATTCCTTTTAGGGAGAACATTCAGGAAAATGGGTTTAAAACAAAAATTACAGCAAACCATATTTTTTATGATTTGGACTTTGGATATTTACCAGACATAACTCTCACAGATGCTTCGATAGCAGAAGTCATGGATTATGTGCTAGGAGGGACTGATAAGTTTTCTCTCGAGCATTGTGATATAGAAGGAAATCATCAAAGCACCTTTGATAATATGACACCTCTGCAGGGGATATTTCAGAAGGTGCTTAAACTTTGGGGTGGGGAGCTATACAGAGATAATTTTAATATAGCAATTAAAGAAATGATAGGAAGAAACACAGATATTATAGTCTCTTATGGTAAGAATATTTTAGGATTTAATGAGATTGTAGATTGCAACTCAATTACAACTAGAGCATACCCAATGGGCAAGGATAGGATGACAATTGCAAGTGCTAATAACGGAGTCCCTTTTATAGACAGCCCTAGAATATATAATTATCCTTTAGTATTTGAAAGAAGAATCTCATTTAGTGAAGTCGATGATCCTGGTTTATTAATAAGAAAAACAGAAGCTTTATGGGGAGAAATAGACATTCCTAAAACCACTTATAAAGTTAAGATTGCTGATTTAGCAAGGACAAGAGAATATGATTTAATTAAGTCTTTCATAACTTTAAATATTGGGGATGTAGTGACTATAAGGCATAAAATATTTGATGTTGAACTTAGAGCGAAGGTTATTAAGTTAAAGAAGAATATTTTACTTGGTACCATAGAGGAGATAGAACTTGGACAATTCTTACCTACATTATTTAATAAGATTAACTCTATGACAACTACTATTGGCCAAGCAGAACAAGCTATTCATGACAATTCAACTATTGTTGATAGTGTAAATGAAAACTTAGGAGCAGTTACTTCAGGATTGTTAGATAGACCCACTTTTACTCAGACTCAGGGTATTGTTAACAATGCTATAGAAAATATTGACCTGTCATTTATGGTGGATAATAATACTTTCAGTGGAGCAATGATAAATGTAGACAATAAAATAAAATCAGTGGATGAAAGAATTGATAGGTTTATAAGAAGAAAAAGAATGGGGATATTTTAATGGATGTCGATATTTATAGAGTTTTTGAAGGTGATGTCTTAGATAATGAAACACCAATACACATAAATGAAGAGGTATATTCTCCAGCAGCAGGCAGAATGCTTACTTTAAGAGCAGCTGCTTTTTTTAATGCTTCAAGTTCAGTTGGAATAGTCTACTTGAAATTAGGTTCAACTTATATTATAAATGCTGAAGTTCAGCCCTTGACTTCAATTTTACTAGATTGTCAAAGTGCAATTTTATTATCTGGTGAAAAGATATATCTGAAAGGAGGTATTGATAGCAATATTAAACATAGGATATGGGGAGTTGAAATGGATTATTAAAGAAACTAATGAAAGTAATAAGCTAAAATAGGAGGGAACACTTTTGAAGAATTTTATAAATGTTATACAAACATTATTTGCTGCAGTAGGAGGATATGTTGGATGGTTTATGGGAGGGGTAGATGGCTTTATGTATGCATTAATTATTTTTGTTGCCATTGACTACATCACGGGCCTTATGGTGGCAGCACTAGAAAGAAAACTATCAAGTGAGGTTGGTTTTAAAGGTATTTTTAAAAAGGTTTTAATTTTTGTAATGGTTGGTATAGGTAATATAATAGATTGTTATCTCATTAAAAATGGTAGTGCGATTCGTACTGCTATTATTTTTTTCTATGTTTCTAATGAAGGTATAAGCATTCTAGAAAATTCAGCCAAGGTAGGTTTGCCCATACCAGAAAAATTAAAGGATGTTTTAAAACAGATAAATAAGGAGGATAAATAAGATGGTAGTAAAGGTCTGTCTTGATGCAGGGCACTATGGAAAATATAATTGTTCGCCAGCTAATAGTAATTATTATGAATCAGATATGGTATGGAAACTTCACTTATACTTGAAAGAGCAGCTTGAAATGTACGGTATAAATGTTATTACTACAAGGGATGACCAGAAAAATGATAGAGAACTTTATGAACGAGGACTATCATCTAAAGGATGCAATCTCTTTATTTCTTTACATTCAAATGCCGTGGGATCTTCGGTGAATGAGAAAATAGACTATCCAGTCTCCTATGTATTACTCAATGGAAAATCTGATGATATAGGATTGAAGCTTGCAAAAGTAGTTGAAAAAGTGATTGGAACTAAGCAGCCAGGGAAAATAGCTAATCGTCGTGGTAATAATGGAGAATACTACGGAGTCCTCCGTGGTGCTAATGCCGTTGGTGCTCCAGCTATTATACTAGAGCACTCTTTTCACACAAATTCAGAAATAACTAATTGGTTACTAAAAGATGGTAATCTTAAAAAGTTGGCACAGGCCGAGGCAGAATGTATAGCTAGTCATTATGGTCTGAAGAAAATCGAGGGTGATTCACCAGGTAGTGACAACAATGATAAAGAAGAAGCAAAATTTAAACCATATCTAGTGGAGGTTACTATCAATAATTTAAATATTAGAACAGGGCCAGGCACCAATTATAATACAAACGGTAAATATACAGGAAAAGGAGCTTTTACTATCATTGAAGAAGCAAAGGGTACAGGTGCTAGTAAATGGGGATTGTTAAAATCATACTCTGATAGAAAAGATGGTTGGATTTCTCTAGATTATACTAAAAGGATTTAATATAAGGGTCAGGCGAATTAAGTTTTGCCTGGCCAGTTTTTTTATAATATTATATGTTTCCAAAGACTAGTATTAAGATGGGTAAACAGCTGTATTGCTTGACTTAGATAGTATTTTGAGTGATATATATAGTCACTACAAATAAAGGAGCTTTTTTATGAGAGTAAAAATCATAAAACCTAAGACTGATGATCTGAACTGCAAAAAAATAAGAGTTTGTGCTTATGCACGTGTTTCTACAGATAGCATTAGTCAAGAAGACTCTTTAGAGAATCAAACTTCTAGTTATGAACGATTGATTACATCAAATACGAGCTATGAATATGTTGGAGTTTTTGCAGATCAGGGCATAACTGGGTATAGTGAAAAAAGACCTGAGTTTCAAAAAATGATTGAAAGAGCAAGAAGAGGAGAAATAGATTTAATAATAACAAAGTCAATTTCACGGTTTGCCAGAAATACTGTTACAGTGTTGAAAGTAGCAAGGGAGCTGAAAGAATTAGGGGTAGCAATTTTCTTTGAAGAACAAAATATAAACACTCTAACTGGGGACGGTGAGGTTATGCTTACCGTCCTCTCTTCTTTTTCTCAAGAAGAGTCTAGGAGTATGAGTGAAAACATGAAATGGACAATGAGGAGGAAATTTGAACGTGGAGAGATAGTTATAAATACTAAGAGATTTATGGGTTATAACAAAGATGAATATGGAGATTTGATTATTGATAGAGAGCAGGCAAGAATCGTAAAAAGAATCTTTGATATGTACCTTAATGGAATGGGAATGTTTAGTATCGCTTCTTATTTAAATAAAGAGAAAGTGCCATCATTAACAGGCAGAGGGTGGTCGGATGCAGCTATAAAAGTAATATTAACTAATGAAAAATACAAAGGAGATTTTATTCTACAAAAGTACTATGTACCTGAGAGTCGAAGGAAGTCCTCAGTAAGAAATAAAGGAGAAATACAGAGCTATTATATTGAAGATAATCATCCTGCCATCGTTACCAGAGAAGAGTGGGAAAGAGTGCAACAAATCATGGAGAAAAGAAAAATACAAAGAAGAATAGGGGTAGATGGGGTAGATAAGTATCAAAATAGATATCCACTTTCAGGAATGCTAATTTGCCCTTACTGCCTTAATACTTTAAAGCGAAAGCAAGTTTATAACAAAAGAATAGAATGGTGGTGCTCAACATACATCGCTAAAGGAAAATCAACTTGTAAGGGTATAAAAATATCTGATGAAGAAGTATTAAAAGAAAATATCACTGAGCTTACTGTAATTGAGGAGGTAATTATAAATGGCAAGAAGTATTACTGTTATACCAGCAAGGCAGACTACAACGCAGGCATCAGAAATAAATCAAGGATCCCAAAAGATAAGGATGGCAGCATACTGCCGCGTGTCAACAGACCAAGAAGAACAGCTATTAAGTTATGAGAATCAGGTGAATCACTATAGAAATTACATTCAGCAGAATCCTAATTATGAATTTGTAGGCATCTATGCAGATGAGGGCATCTCAGCGACTAGCACTAAAAAGAGAGATGAGTTTAATAAGATGATTGCAGATTGCAGGTTACGTAAAATTGACCGTATAGTTACGAAGTCTATAAGTCGATTTGCTAGGAATACCCTTGATTGTTTAAATTATGTTCGTGAACTAAAAGAATTAGGTATCGGAGTAACTTTTGAGAAAGAGAATATTGATACCCTTGATGCAAAGGGAGAGGTACTGCTTACTATTCTTTCTTCACTTGCACAGGACGAAAGCAGGTCTATTTCTGAAAACTGTACCTGGGGAATTCGCCGGAGATATGAAAATGGAAAATTCGGTATGAGTACAAAGAGGTTTCTTGGATATAACAAAGACGAAAATGGAAACCTAGTTGTTGACCATGAACAGGCAAAAATCGTGCAAAGGCTTTATTATGAATATCTTTCTGGAAAAACAGTAGATTATATCAAAAGAATTTTTGAAAGGGAGGGGATAAAAAATTGGAATGGGAAGCCTGAATGGAGATCAAGTACATTAAAGAGCATGTTATGTAATGAAAAATACAAAGGTGATGCAATTCTTCAAAAAAGCTATACGGTAGATTTTTTAAGTAAGAAACGGGTTAAAAATAAAGGGCAGATTAAGCAATACCATATTGAAGAGAATCACGAAGCTATAATAGACCCTTTAGTATGGGAAGCTGTACAGCTTGAGCAGCAGAGAAGAGATAGATACATTGCAGAGCATGGAACAAATTCTTACTCGCACAATCCTGAAACAAACCCGTTTGCTAGTAAGGTAATATGTGGCACATGCAATAAGGCCTTTATTAGAAAGGGATGGAAGACAGGTGATGGTTATAGAAAGGTGTGGCAGTGTCAGGAACGCTATAAAGTTAAAGGTGTTCAAGGATGCTCTAATCGCCATATTGATGAAACAGTCCTTGAAGAGGCATTTATAATGTGTTGGAACTCTATTATCGATAAACGAGAGGAGATAAAGGCACGGTGGGAAAGACTTGCTGAATTTGGAATTCCGTTGGAGCAGTACCGAGCAGTGCAATTCTTGTATATTACAGAGAATATAGCACAAATAACAGGTTTTGATATAGATTTTATGCTCAACACGTTGGACCACATCAAGGTTTATGAAAGCGGGAAACTGGTAGTGACCTTTATGGATGGTACAGAGATTAACTGTGGCTAAGGATAAACTAATTAATTACTGAGGCTGGTTTGAAATGGAAGCTTCAAATTGGCCTTCTTATCATTATAAGTAAACAAGTAAACCGAATTTTATTACATATTGATTTTTTTATTTTATATTCATAAAAGGTTACTTTTGTTTATATTGTAAAAATTTACAAATTATAATATAATTTGAGTCAAGAGTATATATGCAGATAATCAGTAAACTCAAGTACATATTTGAGGTTTTTTGTTTTTATGCATTATTTGAGGAGGGGCTTATGTCAAATAATATAATGGCTGGTATTGGAGATCCATACTGGTACGAATGGTCTATAGGGTTACTTTATGCTCTTGAAATGCTGAATCCTGATAATAATATTAAGCATGTTATCTTGCAATCAGAAGATATGCAGGGACTTGATGATGTAGTTATCGAATATAATGACGGTAGTGCACACTGTATACAGATAAAGCACACTAGAGAAGGTAATTCAATCACTTTTTCAGATATGATTTACAAGAGTGATAAAAAAAAATCTTTACTGGATTCTATGTGCCGAGATTGGAAAGAATCTATCAAACTTGGATATAGTTACTGTAGAGCAATATTATATACAAATAGAAAAGCTGGAATCAGACAAAGTAACAGGGTTGAAGACAATAATAAGTACCTTTTTCCAGCACTAAAAAACTTTATTAATCATATTTTTAAGCAGTTAGATAGTGTATCTTCAATTTCAGAAATAACTATACCAATGGAATGGGAAAAAGCCTGGAGCGAATGGCTAGCCGAGATGTACTGTTTAGATAATGATGAAGAAAAATTAGTCTTTCTAAAATCTATAGAGATAAAGACAGATCAGGCTGATTTAGATGTTATTATTGATGAAATATCAAGAAAGTTATGTAATCATTTTCATATAAGTGATAGGGTAAGTATACAACTAGACCAGAAACTATGCTATGCATTACGCACTTGGACAACTACAAAGCGAAAGAAACAACAAATTACTAAAGAAGACTTATTTGAAGCCTTATCGCTAGCAGGGGATAAAATACAGGGAGATCATAATTTAAAGGTTTGCGAACCATTTTTCTCTTCGAGACTTGATTTTGTAAATGAATTAGAATCAAAGCTTTTAAGTAGAGAGGCCCC
>NZ_CCXI01000027.1 GCF_000820705.1 Clostridium polynesiense
AATTACTCTCAGATTTCATGCTTTTAAGCCATTATCTGCTGAAGACATATACTTATCTGCAGATAAAGGCATTAGTGATCCAAGAGCATTATGGGGAAATTTATTAATAGAGTTAAGAGGAATATTTACAGGGAAGCTAGCTGAGAATAATGTTCCAATTTCTATTGAGCTAATTGATAGTATTGATGAGTTAAGAAAAGAGGTGTTAAGACTAGCACAAGTGTATTCAATTGATTCTGGAAGACCTACGATAATAGCTATTGATGGAATCGACCATGCAGCCCGTTCTGGGAGCAAAAATACTTTTTTATCTACATTAGTTAATCCGGGTGGAGTACCTGAAAATGTATGTTTTTTAATTTCAGGTCAACCTGTTAATCAGTACGAAATGTACCCCGATTGGTTAGCAAGTAAAGAGGGAGTATTACATATTGAGGTACCACCAATTAACAAAGATGATATAAAGCAGTTATTTATAAGTGTCAATAAATTAATGCCTAAAGATGATGTGGACATGGCTGTTGAAATTATAAATAACGCAGTAACTGGAAATACTTTATCTGCAGTTTTTGCTGTGAATGGAACTTCTAACTGTTCAACTATAGAAGCGTTAGAAACGGAAATTAAAGATTCAAGAATATCTAGTGGATTACTATCTTACTATGAGTATATGTGGAAATCTACAATAAAGAATCTACCGCAGGGAGCTCTATTTATAGAACCGTTAATGGCAGGGGCTTTGACTCTAATTAATAAGAAAATAACACCTCTGTTATTGGCTAATGTTTTTAAGAGTGAGAATATAAGTGAATATGTTTGGAAATCATCTTGAACCGATTGTTCCCTTTAGTTGTTAATGAAGAGGGGGGATACAGAATATTCCATAATGATTTTAGAATATATCTCGATAAATTCTTGAAAAAGGATCATGATTGTTTTGTTGAAGTATCTAGCCGTCTTGCAGATTATTTTATGAATAATGGTGATGATATTCAACTTAAGCATCAACTGGTATTTCAGTTATTAATAAACTCTGGTAGGCAAAATGAGTTTATAAATGTATATACAGAGGATTATATTATAGAAGCTATAAAATATAAAAGGCCGATGCAAGAATTATATGATCAACTTGAAATGACGACATTGTCTTTACGGGACATAGGAGTCAATGAAATGCTACTTTCTTTTAGTTGTGCACTAAATACATTATTTCAGTATCAAGTTTCCTTACAATGGGAAGATAAGTATCATGAAGAGGAGTTTGAACTCCCTGTTGCTTTACAGAGTGAAAAAAAAGTAATTAATAGAAAACTGTTTGATAGAAAAGTCATTGATAATATGTTAGATGATGCAGTATTATTACTTAATTACAATGATTTAGAGAGAGCAAAGAGGCTTGTATTTAGATGGTTTGAAGGACTTTCTCCAGAAAATTTAGCAGTTTTGATAGAAAATAATTTCGAAAAACCAGAACAAGCAGACAAAGTATTTGAAACCAATAAAAAAAGAACCATTAGAGAACTTTTAGAAAAATGGGGATTTGTATCAAGAGCTATAGGTGTTAATTTTAAAAGGCTTAAACGAAAAAAAATTTCTGAGGATATCAAAGAATATAGAGCTTGCTTTGCTAGTGGGTGGCTTAAAAAATCTAAAGAATACTTGTCATTATCACAAATTAAATATACTTTTAAAACTCTAGATATATTCTATACAAAGGATTTAGATAATTTATTATGTGATATTCTTGACACAAATAATGTAGATTCTATTAAGTGGTTAATTGATAATAATATATTTAATAATGCATCGAATGATACTCATATAAAGCTTGTATCTTGGTCCATCATCACAAGGAATGATGCTCTAGTTGATGAGTGGGTGAAATTAATAGTTGAGAAAAAATTAGATTATATAGAAACATATGAGAGAAGGTATGATGATGCGACTTTCGAAATTATTGCACGACTAGTTTTTATATTATCTTATTACGAAAACATAGGTCAATATAGAATTGAAGAAGTTGTACAAAAATGTTTATACCAATATAGAGGAGAAAAGTTCACGTACAAAGACAGAGGTTATTATACTGCTCACAATATGTTAGTTGCTAGTCATTATCTAGGATATGTTTATTTAAATATTTTAAACGATACCATTGAGAACATTTCTGAAGAAGATTTTAATGCGTTAATTAATGCTATATTTGATAGGAAAGAACCATTTGGTTTTTATGAAATCGGTGGACCTAGGGCTCAAAAATTTCTATTAACAAGCATTATTTCTAGCGATAATTTGTTATCTAATAAACTAAAAGAATTATTAATAGACAATATAATTAAAAATGCAAAACTCTTGGACACTATTACTAATCTTGATTTGTGGTGGGATTATCTTGAAAGAAATAATAGAACGCATTCACTTAGAGAAGTATTTCATAATTGGATGGGCGAAGGTGGTATAATATGGAGTAAAGATTTATCAGAAATACACTTGATTTATAACGCTTTTTTGCCGAAGGCAGAAAGATTGGGATGGAGAGACGATATAAAGATTGTTAATGATAAATTGAACTTCAAGATTGTCGGATACATTGGACGTAAAGATTATTCATTATACTTACCATTACAATGGTATAACTCATTGGATCATGTAAATAATGATTACTGGAGAACAGTAGGAATAGAATTACTGAATATTTCTGATTATGCATCAGATACAGGTGATAATAGAGCAGATATATATGTATTGGCTGCGGTATCTGAATCTGCAGGTGTTAGAAGTGCAACTGATTTAGGACAGTTTTCAGTTTGTAACGATCATTGGGATATCGAATGGATTCAAACCATTTTTGATGGTGTGATTGCAAGTTTTAGTACAAAATATTTTACGGAAGAAGAATTGTTATATATATGGAACACTGCTACAAAGTTTTTTTATGTATCGGAGAACCAGAGAGATTATGATGCAGATAATGAACTTCGAAAAATATATATTTCAGATGTAAAAAGTGGAATTAAACAAGCCGCACAAAGATTAAAGTATAGCAATTTGGATGAAAAAATGGAGAAAATGGCACCAAAAGAATTTTTTCAGAATAGAACTATTGAATCTTTTACAGCGTTTAGAGTACCAGAACGCTGGTATAATTGCGGATTAAGTAAGAGCGCTTCTGATTATCAGGAGATAATTTCAACAATGGATTCAAATGAAGCTCTTAGCCATCTTAAACAATGTATAAACAATTCAGAATCGTCCAGATGGGAGAATGTGGTTGGCTTTATTAAAATTATTGAAGAAAAAGGAGGCTCTTTAGAACCAGTTTCCATTGAAGAGGTATTAGATTTAATTCTTCACATGAGTAAGGAAGAATCATGGAGTTATGATGGAGTTTATAGAGCCATAGAGGTTATTTTTCCGTATTTGTGCCTTGAACAATGTAATCTTTTATTAATAACTATTATTGAAAGATATTTAAAAGAAAGCATCTACAGCTCAGAATCGAGATTTAACATACTTAGAGAAGATTTGAACAGCTTCATATTTTTCTATTATAAGACGCTAGGTGATAATTTCGTTCTGAAAGGATTTGAAAGAATTTTGCAGATGCATACTAATTGGATTACTGGATATGGAATATTAGATTTTCCAGCATACTACTCTGAAAGGAAAACGTATTTCAATAATTTAAGTTGGATAGAGTTTTGTAAATTAATAGAGGATAATTATTAGGCTAATTTAGAGATGTAGCTATTGTTAAAGAGGTGAATCTCCATACTAAAGGGGTAAGGCTCTTTATATTCATTAATATGAAAATTATATTTTGTTAAATTGTATAAGAATTATGTGGCAACACATGTTGAGGTGGTCACTTTGCTCGTTAAGGATCGTTAGGGACGAAGAGGAGCATTAGTGCCACCCATGCAAGGGACGTCCAAGAGAACGGTATTAAGTTCGATTGGAAACGGCCTACTGCTGAGGTGGTCGAGATCAGAAGGATATAGAGTGTCAATTAGTACCACCTGTGCAAGACTTACCCCAGAAACGGAGCGATAGCGAAGGTTGATTGGAGGTAATCTACTGCGGAGTGTGTTGTGAAGATAGTAAAGAAATAGCCTGATATCAAAGCCTATGAAGGTTTTTAATAAAATAAAATGAAGAATGCTACAGAAGTTATCCTCCTGTAGCATTCTCATTTTTATATAGAATCTAAATTATGATGTATACATATCTGAATTCAGATAATGTTATTATCGCCAAAAATTAATGCAGTTGGCTTTATCTAAAATATTAAACTCAATAATCTGCTCAAGCAATTCGTAATCAACGGTCTGATTCCACTTGATACGAAATATTTCCTTAGTATGATGATAACCAGCTTTTTCTATAGCATCAGCAAATTGATATATCCCAGCCTGTTCAGGGGCTACAGCAATATGTTTTTTAGAAATACTAAAACCAATAATGTATGTACCATGGTCAGAAAACACAGGCTGATTCCATTTAATTACTGGCTCTAAGGTTGGAAAATTAGTTTTTACCCAATTTAGAAGCTTTTCCATCCTGCTTTTGTGTTCAAGGTTCCCAATATTTTTAAGAAATTCTCTAAATATTTCCATGTGGCTTCCTCCTGAAATATTTGATTAAAATATCATTTAAATAGTATTGTTACTCTACTATGCTTATATTTTAACTACAGGAATCCACATTTCACCAATAAGCAATCTGTCTTTTTTTTCTGTGATAACGGCTGTGTTTGGACCACCCACATAGGCATAGTATTTCTCTTCTACTAAGACTTCTCCAAAGGTTAGGTCAGTAAGCTCTTTAAACAGGTCTTCAGCTGTAGAGGCTTCTCCTTTTACAACAACGTATTCTCCTTTAGGAAATTGAATGTTCCTGGATGCTTCAGGTATGGATGATTTTGTCATAACTCCAGCATAATGAATCATCTTATCATTCACTGCTTCGTTTACTGAGAAAATATAGTCATTTGCAGCTATGGCTTTTAGCTTGTCAAGGGTTCCATCCTGGCTGATAGTCTGCCAAAATTCTAACTTTTCTCTGTTTATCCCATCAGAATCAGTATAATCACTTTTAAGCTCAGTGCCTATGCCTAAGACCGTAAAACTATCTTTTTCTTGTATGGTATATCTTGTCATTTAAAAAACCACCTTATTATTATTATTATTTCAAATGACTTGTCTCCTTCACTTGATAATAATATAATATCTTTAAATAATGTCAAAAGGTGGTACTGTTTAGGGGGATTTATGAAAAAAGTTGAACGTATTAATATTATCATGAGGTATATCAACAATCGCTCTCACTTTACAATTTCAGAAATAATGGAAGAATTCAATATCTCTCGCTCCACAGCTATTAGAGATATAAGAGAAATTGAAGTTATGGGTATGCCCCTTGTGGCAGAAGTTGGACGAGATGGGGGATATTTTGTTATGCACAATTCTGTCCTGCCTGAAGTACGTTTCACAGATAATGAGATAAAAGCTCTTTTTATTGCATTTATGGCTACAAGAAATCAACAGCTGCCATATCTAAAGAGCCGTCAATCATTAGCAGAAAAGCTACTAGGTCTTATTTCGGAAAGCAGTCAAGATGACCTTGTTCTTTTAAATAAAATCTTACTTTTTCAAAGCACTAATCCCAGTAATCCAGATTTACTTGAACTTTCAGATCTCCCTCATCCGATGTTAGAAAAACTCATAGAAACACTTCTCTTTAGCAGCTATCTATTAATTACTATAAAAGAGGAAAATGTAACAAAAACTTGCTCAATTTATTTACTTCACCTTTATCATGACAGAGGACTTTGGTTTATTGAAGGCTTTGACTTGACTGAAGAAAGGAAGGAAATCATACCAGTGGATATTCTAACTGATATAAAATCCTTCTCGGCTAAAAAAAGCTTAAGCAAGAAAAAAATATTAGAAATAATAAGTAAGCAGAAAAAAACAGTGAATTTTATCATAGAGCTTGGTCCAGCAGCGATATCTCAGTTCAAAAAATATCATCCTTTATTAGTTACAATTTCCTATAGGGATCCTTACCAAAGCACAGCTATTCTAAAAACCTTTATTGATGTTAATAAATCTGATGAATTGGTAGAAATGACAAATTGGCTCCTTTTCTTAGGTGAGGATGTTACCATTAAAGCTGCTCCAAAAGAATTGTTTGATAGATTGGAAGAGAGGTTAAGGCTATTACTGAGAACTTGAGGTATGGAGAAATATAATGAAAACTTCGGATATTATATGACAGCTATATGACCAAATGAATATTAGTATTTCCGAAAAAGAAAAAACAAACGAAAATATAGGAGAAGATAGCATGGCTAATTTTTTAGAAAAGTTTCAGTCTCATAATAACGGGGTAAGACAGGAAATGATAGATAAAGAACATGCGTTGAAGGATTTCTTGATAGACATTGATTGCCTGAAAAAACTAGATGACTGGACTGATGATTTTAACCTGTTTGATGTATTAAGAATTACAAATATGGAAATTCGCCATAGTAATATTCTGGCATGATTTTGATCCAAATGAGAATCATGGTTTGGGAGATTCTTTTATCAAATCTTTCATTACTAAGGTTGTTAGTAAGTGAGACCAGAATAAATATAATGCATTTGATTTGTTGCTGCAGGATTTCTATTCTTATCAGGTTTATAGAGAATTTAATAACATGGATATTGTTCTCGCATCTCGCGAAGAAAAGACAGCAGTTATTATGGAGAATAAGATATGGTCGGGAGAATCATCTCATCAGTTAAATGATTACTTAGAGAAAAGTAAGACAGAGTACAAAGACTGCAATCAGATTTTGTATGTATTTCTTACTCCATATGGCAGGGAAGCAAGTGATTCAGATAATTGCATAGCATTCTCATATGGGGAAATAATCGATTCCTTGGAGAGTTCTAATTGTTTATCATGATATTCAATATAGAAAATTAAAGAATTATATAGACATAATTTCATTTATGATAGGTTATTTAATTTTATTTTTCGCAGAAGTTATATTTTATGGGAGAATGGGTTATTTTTATATCTCAATAGTTGTATTGGGTATTATATTTTTTGCACCTATTTTTGAGACTAAGTATGCTATTAAATGAAATTCGAAAATATATATAAAAAGTATAGATAATATGGGATTTAAATTTTGTAGTGTTTTATGGTGTTGCCATGCTATTAAGTATCATTTATATTTCATTAAATGAAAAATTACATATTAATAAATACAATTTAATAATAATGTTTGTTGAATATCTGTTAGTTGGCTTAGGATATATTATTATATCGAAATATATGATAAAGAAAATGGATGAAAAAGATAATAGTTTTCTGATATTTAATGAGGCTTTTATTAGCTTGAAATCCTGATACTTTATCAGTAATACGAATATAAATGAAAGGAATAGCATTATGAGGTATAACATTAGCATATTAAGTAATTCAAAAATTATTGAGTATCCAATTTTTAATTTCTTATTATCTTTTATGATTTTTATAATTATATATTCTTGTACTAGCGTATTATTTAATAAGTTATCATTCAACCTGGAGTCAAAAATATTTTTAATAATTAAAAGAATCGTTCAAGGAATTCTTTATTTAGTATTTATAATTTTTTTACATTATAAAAACTCTGTGAGTTATGACTACTTTAAAAGAATAAATATAACAACATTGATTATAGTTTTGTTAATTATGTTTTGTATATACTTTTTATATGAAAATACAATTCAAATACTAGTGGATAAATATTTTTCTTATAAAATTGGTGATTCAGCAAATTCAATGGAAGAAATATTTTATAATCCTATTGTGGCTTTTTTGCAAGTTTGTATAATAGCTCCAATCGCTGAGGAAATGCTAATTCGAGGTTATTTTTTGAAAATTTTAAATGAAAGATATAATATATTTTTAGTATTACTAATAACTAGTATTTTTTTTGCAGTACTCCATTTTGATTTTGTGAATACTATATTCTATTTAGTAATTGGGATTTTTTTAGGTATAGTATTTATTCAAACAAAATCAATCGTTTACTGTATATTATTGCACTTTAGTTTAAATTTCTATGTGTTTATTAGATATTATATAAATACATAACATTTATTGTAGAAATTACACAGAATAACAAAATGATAGGAGATGTTTATGGTGAGAATGGTATTATATTATCCCCAGAAAAGCACACCTATGAAATTGGATTCATTACGAAAACATATGCCACAGAATTACTTTGTAAAGCTATAAGCTTTTTACTGGATTAGGTGAAAAACTTTCAGCCAAAACAGGTGGTAACTTTCACTGGAGTAAGTGATATAACATGAATTTAGCATGGGGGGGAACAGGAATGAAAATATGTGAATATAGGCTAATTGATATTGGTGATGTACCTGCAATGGTTGGTCTGCTGGCATGTAGGCAAAATCTTGAGAGTAAGGTATTTCCATTCCTAAAAAACAGCTGCCTAAATACAAAATATATCACAGATTTACTTGAAAACATTTTCGTTAATAGTAAAGCAATTGGGATAGGTGCATTTTCTAATGATGAGCTGGTGGGTTATATATTAGGAAAGGTAAAGATTGATAATGGGAGAGGCAGACATATATGGGTACCCTATGAGGGAGTTGCAATAAGAAAGGATCAACCTTCAGAGCTCATAAGGAATCTGTATGCAACGGTTTCCCTTTGGTGGCTCGAAGAAGGCTGCTTTAGTCACTATGCTTTAATACCTCTTGGGAATCAGGTGTACTATGAGGCCTTCCTGCAATTAAGCTTTTTTATCCAGCAAGTACATGGAATATTGAACATTGAAGATTACAAACCTTTTAAAAATGTATCTGATCCAGATATTAGAATTGCCAATAAAAAGGATAGTGAGGCAATGGGGAGAATGTCTAATATAATCTGCTCATATCAAAATTCAGCACCTGTATTTGAACCTGCCTTACCTGAAGTAGTAGTGAAGATAAAGGAGGGGTACAAAAAGATAGCAGAGGATGATGAAGCAATGATCATTATTGCGGAAAAAGATATGAAAGAAATAGGATTTCAAGTATATGAGCCTATTACTTCAGATTTAATGACACCTGACGATGGAATAGAGCTAAGTATTGCGGGAACTTACCCTTCTCAAATGAGAAGTGGTGTTGGTAAAAAATTAATGAATGAAGGTAGTAGGATTATGGAAGAAAAAGGATATAATAACATAATAATAGATTGGAGAATAGCAAACCTTGCATCTTCAACATTTTGGCCTAAGTGTGGATTCAGTCCAATAGCTTATAGAATGGTTAGATTCATTGACAGCAATTTTGCATGGGCAAACTTTAACAACCCAAGTATTAAAAAGTTATAGCGGTTGTTTGAAACTATGTAAACTTCCTTAAAATAATTAGAATAAGGATTTATCAAGAATGTTAGAGGGGAGATAAAAATGAAAACTTTGATTGACCTACGAGAGAAGAAAGATAGTGGAATGTATGAGGCAGTCCAAAATCTTTATGATGAACCTTTGAAAATTATTAGGTTAGGAGAACAATCCATAACTCCATGCATTGGCTGCTGGAACTGTTGGCTCAAGACTCCTGGCAGATGTGTCATGAAGGATCAAATGGCTGAATTGTATACAGATTATGTAAGCAGTGATACTGTAATTTTGATTATGGATACAGCCCAAGGATTTATAAACCATCAAGCTAAAGCATTTTTAGATAGGACAATTCCTCACTATCATCCCTATATAGAAATTGTAAATGGAGAATGTCAGCATGTTGCTAGATATAAGGGTTATCCTGATATGGTATTTTACTATGATAGGGAAGGCTTATCAAGTGGAGAAGAACAGGTTATTGAGGATTATTTATATCGTACAGCCTATCATTTTAAATCTAAAGCCTATCGTATTGTAAAAGCTAGAGGCTTTCAATTGCATCAACTGGAATCAAGGAAGGCTAAAAGACAGATTGTACCCTTTACATCAATTGAACCTGGGGAAAAACTAGTAATTTACAGCGGTTCTCCTAGAAGGAGTGGAAGCAATTCAGCTCTTATTTTGGGAAAGGTAGTTGAAGCTCTTGGTGATAGGGTTGAAATTCGTGATTTGAAGGAAAAAGGTAAATGGGAGGAATGGGCAGAAGATTTTAAAAGTGACAAAAATATCATGTTCTTCATGCCGTTATACGTCCATGCAATGCCTTCTCAGGTTATGGAGTTTATAGAGAAACTTCAACCCTCCAAAGGAAGTATAAGCTTTTTTATACAATCAGGATTTCCTGAAAGCAGCCAATCTCACTATCTTGAGGCGTATTTTGAACAATTGGCTTTCAGATTAGGTAGAACTTATGTTGGCACAGCCATTAAGGGCGGAGTTGAAGGTTTTCAGATGAGACCTGCTAAGGCTCAAGAAAAAATTATTGAACCAATGGTAAAGACTATTGCAGACATAGTCCTTGAAGGAAAGTTTAACCCAACAAATATTAGTCAATTGTCTATGCCAATTCGATTTGGAAAGGCTATGGGGATTCTCTTAAAGCTGCTTAGCAAGGCTGGATTAATAAACTTTTTTTGGAATCAACAGCTTAAAGAAAATAATGCCTATGAAAAACGTTTTGATGCTCCTTACTTATCTTTAACTAAGGATAGTCAATAACGGTTATAAAAGTAATATTGACTAATAATTTGAATTATTCACTTGTTAATGGATAATTCAAGTCTAATGCCTTACGTTAGCCTAAGACTATATTTTACCTATTCAGCTTTGCTTTCATCCAAAGGGTCTATAGTTTACCTAGATTATCTATGTCCCTTTGGATTTTTTCAACCAGCCTTCAGTGATTCTACTAACCTATCTTTCTGTCTAACAATTCTGATACAGAACATTCTCATATGAAAATAAATTTTTAAAAAGAGTTGACAATATAAAATTTTAGCTATATTCTATAATTAAATAGAGACTATTTAAGGACATAAACTTTAATAAATAATTAAGAGGTGGAAACATGGAAGTTAGAGAGAATTTTCAAATAGATAGTATCAGGATTAAAGAAATTGATATTCCTTATGCTGTTCCTTTTCAAATAAGCGGAGGAATTAGTTATACAAGAAAATCATTAATTATAGAGATACATTCTGGAGATACAGTTGCATATGGAGAATCAGCTCCTTTTGAATCACCCTTTTATTCTTCAGAAACTATATCTACAGCAAAAGCTATATTAATAGAAGATTTAATTCCAAAAGTTTTAGGTAAGGAAATAAAATCAATTGATGAGATAAATTTTATTTTAAATGATAATATAAGAGGCAATAATTTTGCAAAAGCAGGTATAGAAACTGCTTATTGGGATTTAGTTGCAAAGAAAAACAATATGAGTATAAAAGATTTAATATTATATAAATTAAAAGAATTGGGAACAACAGAGGAGTACTTAGAAAACAATGACTATATATATTCAGGAGTTTCAGTAGGTATACCGGAGGATAATAGTTATGAAACACTAAAAGATATGGTTAAAGGTTATGTGGATGAAGGCTATAAAAGGGTTAAGATAAAGATTAAACCAGGCTGGGATTTGAAAGCTTTAGAAGTTACCAGAGGAGTAATAGGTGATGACTTTATTTTATGGCCGGATGCAAATGCAGCATATGATTTTGAAAAGGATTTAGATTTATTCAAGGAAATGGATAAGTTTGGATGCAATTTTATTGAGCAGCCATTAAATTGTAATGACATAATAGATCATACAAAACTAGCTAAAAATATTAAAACCCCAATATGTTTAGATGAATCCTTAAAATCCTCTAAATTAGCAAAGCAAATTGTAGAAATAGATGGGCCTAAGATTTGGAATATAAAGATACAAAGAGTTGGAGGATTACTTGAAGCACTTAAAATATATGCAATAGCATCTCAAAATAATATAGAAGTATGGGGAGGAACAATGCCGGAAAGTGGTGTTGGCGGAGCTTCTATTTTAGCTTTATCTACTTTTAAAGGATTTAAATATCCAGCTTGTATAGAGCCTAGTGAAAGATGGTATGGTAAAGGAAAAGATATAAAAGAAATGGTAATGGATAAAGAAGGTAAGATTTATTATAAAGAAGAAATAGGTATTGGGGAAATCAATCAGGAAAACTATCATAAATACGGTGCAATTATTTATGATAGCAAGTCATGTTAAGGGTTGTTTATTCATTGGTGCCATAGATGAAATTAGAAATTATATACCCGGAAGACCTAGTTTAAAAATTTATCTATAAACAATTAACTATGAAGAATATATTTAAAATAATTTATGACATGGAAAGAAGGGGGATTAATTATGAATTTTAAAGAAATACAACAAAAAATAATGGGAGATATATTACCTGCTGTTCCAGTTCCAGTCTTAGAAAACGGTGAGATTCATTTAGAGTCTCAAAGAAATTATGTTAAATGGATGAATGAACAGCCTGTAAATGCAGTAGCAATATGGGCACACACTGGAAGAGGTTTAAAGCTGTCAAAGGAACAAAGAGCAGTGGTTTTCAATGAATGGAGAAATGGATTAGATGATGAAAAAATAATACTATGTGGTGTAGGAGCCAATATAAAAGATGGTATAAAGGACGAAGATTACATAAAAGAGGCAGTAGATATGGCTTATGAAGCTAAAGATTTAGGAGCAGACTTAATTATGCCATATGCCCCAACATTATTTAGAGGAAGAGAAGACCAGGATGAAATGATTTTAAAATATCATAAGGAAATTGCAAAAGTTGGATTGCCAATGGTAGCCTTTTTCTTATATGAAGCAGCAGGTGGAGTAAATTATTCATTAGATTTACTTAGAGAACTATTTAAAATAGAAAATGTAATAGCTATAAAAATGGCTACACTGGATTCAGTTATGACATATCAAAATGTAAGCAATATGATTAAAGAAGAAAACTTAGATATAGCTCTTATAACCGGAGAAGACAGGATGTTTGGCTATACTTTGATGCGCGGTGCAAAAGGTGCATTAATAGGACTAAGCAGCATTTATACAAAGCTTCAAAAAGATATGTTGAATTCATACTTTATAGGAGATTATAAGAGTTTTATTGAGAAATCAGAATTAGTAGATAATTTGGCTGAACATACTTTCTACGCTCCTATGGAAGGGTATATTGAAAGAGTTCTATATATATTAGCTCAAAAAGGTATTATTTCAAAAGAAGCAGTAAATGATCCATATGGCCCAGGTGTAAAAGAGAGCGAAAGGGTTAGAATTGACCAATTTATATCTAAATTAGGAGATATGTAAAGGAGAGAATATGCTATGAATCCTATATATAAGCTTGATGAAGTAA
>NZ_CCXI01000028.1 GCF_000820705.1 Clostridium polynesiense
AAGCTTGATGAAGAATTCAATATTAATGATAAATTCAATAAAATGATTATTGATGATTATGAAAATGCTGACTATGAAATAGATGATTTGGAACAATACATACTGGAAAAATATAAGGTGGATGTTACTGGAAAATATGGAGATTTAGAGATTAGGAATCCTTTTGGAAAGGCATCAGGGCAATTATCATCCACATTAAAACAAGTTGAAACAGATGCTCAGGATGGTTTAGGTTTTGTAGTTTTAAAAACTGTAATATCTCAAGATGAATTAAATGAATCGGAAATGAAAGAGTGGAAGGTTTCTGCTCCAAAGATGGTAGTTGAGAAAATTACAAGTGAACAAGGTGAAGAGGGATATACAGTCACTTGGAAAGGTAGAGGTTGGGATAAATCCTTCGAAGATTATTTAAAATTAGTTAAAGAATCCTACAAAGTATCTGAAGAATACAATATACCGGTAATTCCGTCAGTTCAATATCATTTGCCGGAAATGCATGAAGAATTTAAAGAAAGTGAATATGAGTATACCACCAAAAGGATTGAAGAAGTATGGAAAAAATCCAATATTAAACTGCCTTTTATTATTGAACAAGATTTTAGTGCTACATTATCTAGTATGGACAATTCTAAAGAACAAGTTTTAAGATGGGTAAAAGAAGTTCCTAAATTAGTTAATAAGTATGTTAAAACAAAGGATTTTATATTTGGAATGAAATTATTTAACCCTCCATTAGGTGATGAGTTCCAAGTTCAAATGTTAGAAGAGTTAAATAAGCTAAAGCCTTTTGTAAACAGCATAACAGCCTTTAATAGGTTATTTGATAGAGATAAAGAGTTTGAAGGTAAAAAGGGAATAGCTTATGGAGGTTACGATTTAAGCGATAGAAACTTAAGGGTGCTTGATAAATTCAATGAAATAAATGTAAACGATGTACCTATAAGTGCAACAGGAAATGTAAATTCAGGAAGAATGATGATAGAGTATGCTTTAAGGGGTGCAACATCAGGTCAAATGCACACTTATTTTCAACTACCTAATAATAATTATAATCTAAAAGATGGTAGCAGGACTAGAAAAGCTCTTCATGAGTTAATGTTTAATCCTAAAGATGGTTTGGTGCCAGGTATGTTACATTTAAAAACAAAATTTAATATTTCCGAAGATGAAGTTTTAAAGTTTTTAGATATAAAAAAATTATATACCATAAGGAAATAGGGAGGGTTTAAAATGAGTGAAAAGAGTGGACAAGGGTTTTTAAAACGAATGATTTCCATTGTAGGACCAGGCTTAATTACAGCGGCTATAGTAATGGGACCGGGAAGTATAACTGTAGCAAGTAAGTTAGGAGCTACTACGGGATATTCATCATTGTGGGCAGTATTAATTGCAGCTATAATGATGGCAGCTTTCTCAAAAATGAGTGCTGTAATAGGTATTATGTCTGAAAAGTCATTATTAGAAACGGTTAAGGATAAATATGGCAAACCAGTATCTGTAATAATAGGGGTTGGAGGATTCTTTATAATAGCAGGATTCCAAACAGGAAATAACATAGGAGCAGGTCTTGCATGCAGTACTGTATTTGGAGGATCAGTAGGAATGTGGGCGGCTATATTCACAATAGTAGCAATGCTATTTATGTGGGGATTCAAAGATATGTACGGATACTTAGAAAAATTAATGACAGCTTTAGTGTTTATTATGATTATTACATTTGTAGGAAATATATTTTTTATAAAACCTGAATTAGGAGAAGTAGCAAAAGGATTTATTCCAACTAGGCCAAAAGATTTAGGACTTATAATATCAATATCAGGTACAAGCTTTAGTGTTGCAGCAGCAGCGTTTCAAGCTTATTCAGTTAAATCAAAAGGCTGGAAATTAAAAGATTTAAATGAAGGGTTAAAAAGCTCATATGCAGGTACTGCAATTTTAGCTACCATAACTGTGGTGATAATGATTACCGCGGCTACAGTTTTAAAGCCAGCTGGAATAGAAGTTAACAGTGCTATAGATATGGCTATACAATTAGAGCCTTTCTTAGGATCCTTTGCTAAATGGCTGTTCTTATTAGGTTTCTGGTCAGCATCATTTTCATCATTTATTGGTAATGCTATGATAGGCGGTACATTCCTAGCAGATGGTTTAGGAATAGGAACAAAAATGGAAAGTAAATGGTCAAAAATATTTGCTTCCTTTGTAATGATTCTAGGTACAGCAGCAGCTATAATATTTGGAAAAAACCCAATTCAATTATTGGTGTTAGCTCAAGGAACAACAATGTTAGCAGTTCCATTAATAGCAATAGTTATAATGTTATTGGCAAATGATAAAAAACTAATGCAGAAGCACAAAAACTCCGTATTCTTAAATATAATTGGAGTAATATCAATTGTTTGGTTGCTTTTCTTATCATATAATCAACTAAAACAATTTATTGGATAATAAAATAAAAACACCACAAAATTAGCTGCCAGCTAATTTTGTGGTGTATATGGTGATATTTATTAGGGGTGAATATTATGACTGATAATTTATATAAAGAGATAAAAAATATAGAGTTTGATATTAAAAGATGGAGAGAAGAACTTCATAGAATTCCAGAACTAGGATTAGATTTACCTAGAACAAGTGAGTATATAAAAAATGAGCTGGATAAACTAGGAATAGAGTATAATACTCTATTAAATGGAAAAGCCATAGTTGCTTTAATAAAAGGTAATAAAAGTGAAAAAACAATTGCTATAAGAGCAGATATGGATGGACTTCCAATAACAGAAGAAACTGGTCTTGAGTTTTCTTCAAAAAATGGAAATATGCATGCCTGCGGTCATGATGGACATATGGCATCATTACTTGCTGCTGCCAAAATTTTAAATGAGAATAAATCAAAGCTAAAAGGATGTGTAAAACTTATATTTCAACCAGGAGAAGAATATCCTGGGGGCGCTAAACCTATGATAGATGCAGGTGTTTTAGAAAACCCTAAGGTAGACCTTATAATTGGTTCACATATAGGTCAATTATCTAAGGAGGTAGAGTTTGGAAATATAGGTATAAAGTATGGACCAATGATGGCATCCATGGATAGATTTTATGTTAATGTAAAAGGTAAAGGCTGTCACGGCGCATATCCAGAGCTAGGGATAGATCCAATAATTATGACAGCTGAAATAATACAAGGGATTCAAAATATTAAAAGCAGAGAAATAGCGGCAGTAGAACCTTGTGTAATATCCATATGCAGAGTAAATGGAGGTATTAATCAAAATATAATTCCCGATTCTGTTGAGATTGAAGGAACAGTTAGAGCCTTAAATAAGGATTTACAAGTTTATATAAGTGAAAGAATAGAAGAAGTGGTAAAAAATACAACCTTATCCCATGGGGGAGAGTATGATTATGAATATGATTTTAAATATCCTCCGCTTATAAATAATGACGAAGAAACAGAAAAATTAGAAAAAATCTTAAGAGATAGTATATTAAAAGATAATCTTACAATAATCAAGAACCCTTTAATGGGTGGGGAAGATATGGCTTTTTATTTAGAAAAAGTACCAGGAGTGTTTTTTTATTTAAGTAATTTAAAAGAAGTAGATGGAAAAAACTACAATCATCATAATTCTAAGTTTAATATAGATGAAAAAGAATTATGGAAGGTAGTCTATACTTTTGTAAAATATGTATTTGAATATTTGGCTTAGTAATTATAATACTGTAAATCTCTGAAAACGTATTGACTTTTTTTAATAGGGTGCTATAATAAAATCGTAAACAGGATTGTTACTCTTTGAGGCATTACCTTTAGTGTATTAGGTGTGCTGAGAAGAGTTTTTTTATCGTAAATTTTAAAATATCTTTAAATCATGACATTGCTAAGAACAAAGCACATCTAGTCAAAAGATAATTTTAGCTCAAGAAGGAATTGGAATACATCAATACTTCAGCAGTAATTTTTATGCATAGGAAGGGAAAGAATATGTTTAACTTGTTTAATAAATATAAAAATTTAGATGGCGTTATTATGGCACCGGTTAATGGAAGGTGTATAGATTTATCTGAAGTTCCTGATAAAGTATTTTCAGAAAGGATGATAGGGGATGGAGTAGCATTTATTCCTGAGGATGATATAATATGCTCTCCATGTAACGGAACAGTAGTTATGATTGCTGCTACTTCCCATGCAATTGGTATAAAAAGCAAAGAAGTTGAAATTTTAATTCATATTGGTTTAGATACCGTGGAGCTTAATGGAGAAGGATTTGAAGTATTAGTTAAGACAGATCAAAAGGTAAAATTAGGAACACCATTACTTAGAATAGACAGAAAGTTTATGAAAGAAAAATCTATGAATTTAACTACACCAATGATTATAACTAATAATGAAGATTTTAAATTAGAGTTTAAAAATATAGGAAAAGAAGTAGAGGGTAGTAAGTCAGAAGCAATTAAGTATACAAAGAGTAAATAGACAAGAGTCAATCTTATTAATTTATTTTAAGAAGAAGGGGGAGCTTTTCGTGAGGATTACTAAAAAAATAAACAACAATGTTGCTCTAGGGTTAGACCCCAAGGGAAAAGAGGTGGTAATCTTCGGGAAAGGAATTGGATTTCACGAAATTCCTTATGAATTAAAAGACTTATCTTTAATAAGTAAAACTTTTTATGATATTGATTCAAGTTATTTGGAATTATTATCTGAAATTCCTGAAGATATCTTTAATATTTCATCTAAAATTGTTGACTATGCAAAAAGTAAAGTTGGCTGCGAATTAAATCCAAGCCTAGCCTTTATGTTAGCTGATCATATTAATTTTGCAGTGATAAGATTAAAGAAATCTATAGATATTACCAATCCATTAACTAATGACATAAAATATTTGTATAAAGCAGAAATGGAGATTGGATATAAAGCTTTAGATATTATAGAGGAGGATTTGCAGATTCGTTTTCCCAGAAGTGAAGCAGCAAGCATCGCACTGCATATTATAAATGCTGAAGGTATGCAAAATGATATGAACAATACCATAAAAGTTACTAAGGTTCTTAAGGAAATAACTAAAATTGTGGAAGAATGCTTTGACTTTAAAATTGATCAGGATAGTATCGATTATTCCAGATTTGTTATTCACTTAAAGTATTTTGTACAGCGTATGCGGGAGCCAAAAGGAAAAGTTTCAGATTCTACTAAGCTGCTTCTTAAATCCTTAAAAGCTCAATGCCCTGATACTTACAAATGTTTTAAGAAAATAGACTGCTATTTTAAAAACACATTAAAGTGGAATTATAACGAAGAGGATCAATTGTATTTAATGGTACATATAAATAGACTTTTGAATAATTAAGGGGTGCACCCATAGTGTACTACCTAAAATATATAATATGTTTATAATATTGGATTGTAACTCTACCTTGAGGCATTACCAATGATATATATCTTAGTATATTTATCATTTACTGCCTTGAGGTTTTTTATTTTCAAAAATACACAGATTATAAAGGAGGTGAAACAAAGATGTAAACAATTAAAATGATTAATGTATATAAGTTAAATCAAAATAATTGGGGTGAAAATGATGTCGGCAAGTAAATTAAGTAAGAACATTATCTCTAATGTTGGCGGCGTGGAAAATATCAATTCATTAACTCACTGTGTTACAAGATTAAGGTTTGTTCTTAAAGACAAGGAAAAAGTAAATAAAGAAACCATTGATAAATTAGATGGAGTAACAAGTTCATTATATTCCGGAGGTCAGTACCAGATTATTATTGGACAAGATGTTGCAGATGTATATGAAGATATCATCAATAATTATGACTTAAATAATAATAAAAAAGATGCTGCTGATACAAATAATGAGGATGATAATAAAAAGGGTCTTTTAGGTCATTTAGATCAATTGTTTAGTATATTAGCATCAATATTTACACCATTAATTCCTGCAATGCAGGGGATGGGATTCTTAAAAATAATATTAGTTTTAGCTAAATTTATGGGTGCATCTCCAGAAAGCACTACTTATCAATTAATTAATACATTATCTGATTCCTTCTTTTATTTTCTGCCATTCCTAGTAGCTTGGTCTGCTGCAGAAAGATTTAAGGCTAATAAGGCATTGTCTTTGATGTTAACTGGATTTCTGTTACATCCAAGCTTTATAGAATTATTTAAAACAAATGCACATGTATCATTTTTAGGGATTAGTGTTCCAGATATAAACTACACTGGAAGTATATTGCCACCTATCCTAACAATACTTTTATTATCATACGTTCAGAAATTATTAAATAGATTTTTACCAAAACTATTTAAAACAGTATTTTCATCAGTAATAGCTTTGCTCATTACAATGCCAATTGCAATATTAATAATTGGACCTATAGGTAATTGGGGCGGTGCTGTTTTAGTTAATTTATTCAATAGTTTATATAAATTCAGCCCAATGTTATCCGGTGCAATAATCGGAGGATTGTGGCAAGTAATAATAATTGTTGGTATGCATTGGCTGGTACTAACTTTGATTCAGTTCCCTAATATAGATAGCTTGGGTGTGGATAGAGTTACAGTTGCCTTTGCTCCAAGTATAATGTGCCAAATTGCTGCAGGATTTGCCGTTGCATTAAAAGTTAAAAATAAAGCAGTTAGGCAAAATGCTTTATCTTTAACAGTAACAAGCTTACTGTCCGGAGGAGTAATTGAACCGGTAATGTATGGGGTAAATATAAAATATAGAAAGCCTTTCTACTATGTATTAGTTGGGGGCGCTATAGGTGGAGCTATTACAGGAGCATGTGGTGCAGGAATTACTGCTCCAGTAATGTTTGGTATATATACTTTACCAGCTTTCTTCGGTCAAGGCTTTACAGGATTAATGATAGGTACATTAGTTGGTTGTGCAGTAACATTTTTATTAACATATTTCTTCGGTGTTGATAAGGCAATAGAAGAAAAACAAAGTAAAGAATTAGGTGCTTATACAGCAGAAATTGCATAAAAAGGAGATAGATTATATGGAAAAACAGTATTTATACAACAAAATTAAAGGTACTTTAACAGTTGCTGGAATGGGGGATGCGATAGGTGCACCTTCAGAGGCTTGGAGCAGAGATGAAATTATTAAAAACTATGGGGGACCAATTACTGATTTTATTGATCCAAGTTTAAATTTTTATGTTAAAGACAACCTAATTGGCGAAGTTACAGATGACACATCTCAAATGTATGAAATGGCATTAGCAATAATTAAATCCAAAGGAAATCTTACAGTAAACGACGTTGCTAAAGCTTTGGTAGAATGGTCAGAAAAATATCCTAAATATTATCCAAGAAATGCTGGACCAACAACAAGGTACTTAATAGAAGATTTAAAATTAGGTAAAGACCCTGTTGAACTGGGAAAAACCGGTGGAACATATGACCGTGGTACTTCAAATGGTGCAGCCATGAGAATTGCTCCAGCTGGTTTACTATTCCCTGGAGATCTTGAAAAGACCATTGAAGTTGCAATTACTATGACTAAGCCATCTCATGGAACACAACACGGATACTCAGGGGCATGTGCAATTGCATGTGGTATTTCAAATGCCTTAATGGAAGATTCAAATTTATACTCCATTATAAAAGCTTGCCTTTACGGTGCAAAGCGTGGAGAAGAAATAGGAAGACAGGAAGCTAGAATTGCATCAGGCTTTGCAACTTACGAAAAAATCGTTAAAGGCATAGAGATTGCTCTAACTTCAGATAACATGGATGAAGCAATGGAAAGACTGGAAAGAAATGTTGGAAATGATGGTTCTATTCAAAGTTCTGTTGCCTGTGCCATCGGACTTTTCTTAGCAGGTTCCGGAGATGCAATGAAAACAATAATTGGTGGTGCAAACATTGGTGGAGACACTGATACTATTGCATGTATTGCCGGAATGTTAGCTGGTGCATATAATGGATTTGAAGGAATAGATATGGATAAATATGAAGTATTTAAAAAGGCAAATACCGCCTTTGACTTTGATAAAGTATCTGAAGAACTGACAGATTTAGCTTATAATAATTATTTAAACG
>NZ_CCXI01000029.1 GCF_000820705.1 Clostridium polynesiense
ATAATTATTTAAACGCTAAGTAATCATTATAAACTTTCGTAAAAATATATTTATACAAAGAAGCCTGGATTAAATATAATCCAGGCTTCTTTGTATTTCATCCATTTAAAATAAGAGTACTTACATCTGACCATTAGTGGGAATATCCATCCATCTTTAACAGCGAAGTAATTGCGTTGATTTTTATTACATAAATTGGAGTTAATGTTATAATATTGGTATATAATGGATTTATTATAATGTGGAGGAATTTTATGAAAAAGCATAAAATAATTTTATTAGTAACTATAATTATTTTAACTATTTCAATAGGGGCTTTTTATATTATAAACAGATTATTTTATAATATGTCTAATTTACCTGAAGGAGAATATATAACTGAATCTACATCACCAAAGGGAACTTACACTGTTAAAACATATCTTTGCAATGGAGGAGCTACAGTATCCTATGCAGTTAGAGGGGAATTAATAGTAAACTCTCAAAGCAGTAAGCCAAAAAATATTTATTGGGATTATAAGATAGGCAGAGCGGAGATAAGTTGGGAAGATGACGATACAGCTATAATTAATGGACATAAAATAGACTTGCCTAAGGGGAAATATGACTGGAGAAAAAAGAAATAGAGAATTTAAATTAGAAAGAAGGAAAAAGCTAATGCTTGCTCCCTCTCTTATATCTAGACTATAGCTGGTTATTAAGGTAAGTATCAATGTGATAAGGTAAGGGCAAAGAAAATATTAAAGCGTATAGGAATTGCCGTCAATTTGTATTGAAGCTTTTTACATAATAGGATACATAAACTTTCAAGTAAAACTTAACTTTTATCATATCTACGGCTACACAATGGTAAGAAAGGATAAATTTATTCCAGTGTATTTTTAGTGTTCTTTTTTACTTTTCTAAAAGGAATTTGAATTATTCTGTAGAATATTGGTATATATATAAAAAAAAGGAGGATTAGTAAGAAATATCTTTATAAAATTTCATCTAAATATAAGAAAAACTATAGTTATTATTATAAGCGTAGTAAAAAGTATTCCATACATAAAAGTAGAATTAATTAGATAAGTTAATATTTTTTGCGACTTGACCATTGAGAAAGGAATGATATAATATGTCGCTGGGAATGAGGTTTAAAACCGCTTTAATAGTATCTTTAATAGTTATTATAAGTTTAAGTTCAATTTCTGTTACGGGATACTTATTTTCTAAAAAGTACATATTGGAAACAAATGATCATTTAATTGAAAAAACAGCAGAAGTCAGGTCTAATGAAGTTGAAAGCTTCATAAATGATGCTGTTACGAAAGTAGAAGGAATTGCTCTTTTAGAGGGCTTAGAAAACGTTTCTCCAGAGGAAGGAGTAAAAACTCTTTCTAAGGTATTTCCATTTTATAAAGATACTTTTGATAATATTTCTTTTGCAAATGGAGAGGGAACTCGCTGGAACTATAAAGGAGAAAAGGATAGCATAGCAGATAGAGCTTATTTTAAAGAGGCTATGTCTACAAAAAAACCATCTATATCTGATGTTCTTATATCAAATACCACAGGAAAGCTTTCTGTTGTGGTAGCTGCACCTATTCTAGATAGCTCAAACAATGCAAAGGGTATAGCTTACGCAACTCTCAGCTTGGCAAAACTTCAGGAAATCACAGAAAAATTAAAGTATGGAACAAGCGGATTTGGTTTTATATTTGATAAAAATGGCGTTTTGCTTTCTAATGGAAAGGATTCCAGCTCCATTGGTAAATTGAAGTTAAGCAGTGAAGAAAGCAGCAGTGAATTAAAAGGTGTTTGGGAAAACAGAGAGAAGAGCTCTGAAGAAAAACATATTAAATATAATTCCGGAGGGAAAACAGCAATTGCTATAGTTCATCCAATTTTAATAAATGGTAAAGATAACTGGTATTTTAGTTTGTCAGTTAATGAGGAAGAAACCCTTACAAATATTAATAAACTTAGCACAACTTTTATATTGATATCCTGTGGGTTTATTATAGCTGCTGTATTAGTTTCTATACTTTATAGCAGTAAAATTACCAACCCAATTACAAGGCTCAGTAATATTACTCAGTTCATTGCTGAAGGAGACTTAAGAGAAAAAAATATAATTGTAAATTCTAAAGACGAAATAGGGAAGCTTACAAATAGTATAATTTTAATGTCAAACAACTTAAGAAATATAGTAAAATCCATTATAGGTAAAGCCGAGCTTCTAGCTGCCTCCTCGGAAGAGCTTAGTGCCTCCACAGAAGAATTTGCAGCCTCAGCTCAAAGTGTGGCTTCAACCATTGTAAAAGTGCAGGGGGATAATTTAAACCAAAAGGATGAAATTCAGCAGTCTAGAGATGAAGTAGATGAAGGACTTGCATTAATTGATAATTTATCTGTCAGCATTAGAGAAATAATTGGTACTGTAGAAGAAAATGCTAATGTGGCAGAAAATGGACATGCAACTGTACAGGAAGCAATTAATCAAATGAATCAAATTTTAGATGCTTCAAAAGAACTTCAAAATTTCATAGAAAAGCTTGACGCTAAATCCAGTGAAATTGGAGCAATCACAAGTACAATTACCAGCATAGCAGCTCAGACAAACTTACTTGCACTAAATGCGGCTATAGAAGCGGCAAGAGCAGGGGAATCGGGAAAAGGGTTTTCGGTGGTTGCTGAAGAAGTCCGTAATTTAGCTGAGAAATCTCAGGAGTCTGCAGGACTTATAAGCAAGCTTATCAATGAAACTCAAAAGGATACTTCAAGTGCCGTAGATGAGATGACTAATTTTCTGGTGAAGATCAGTGCTGGTGCAGAAGTTGTAAGCAATGCCGGTGATATATTTAAGCGTATATCAAAGGAAATAAAGGAGTCTGCAGAAAATATGACGGGGATGACGGAGCTTCTTAACAGTGTTTCTGAGGGAAGTAAGAAAATTAATGAAGCTATATCACGTATAGAAATAGCCTCTTCAGCCACAACAGATAATGTAGAATCTATTTCAACTGACATAAAAGAACAAACGGAAAATACTGAAAATATAGCGGCTTCCGCTGAATCTCTTTCAAAATGGGCAGATGAATTAGTATCGATGGTTTCTAAATTTCAAGTTTAAAAAGTATAATATAAGAATTACATAAAGGTTTAGTGATAATTCCTTAAAACTAGATAAATAATTTAAGTACCTAATGAACTGACTCTGAGAATTTATAAAAATTTTCGGAGTCTGCCTTTTTGTCCCAGGAATTTTTACAGTTATTATTGACTATAAAAATTAATAGTAGTAGTATTAAATTATTAAGTCGGTCGGTCGAACGACAAAAGAGGTGCATAATGGGTAGAGAAGATAAAGAAAAGCAATTAAATGATACAAGGAAGAGCATACTTGAAGCAGCCAGCAAGTTAATGACTCAAAAAGGAGTAAAGGACACCAGCCTTGCAGATATATCTAAAGAAGTTGGAATAAGCAAAGGAACACTCTATTACTATTATTCCAGTAAAGATGATATCATATATGATATTACTGACATTCATCTGAAGCAAATGACAGAAGAGCTTTTGACATGGATTAAAAATATAAATGATGATGCCGATCCAAAGGAAATCCTGTTAGTAGTTTTTGAAAAAATACTAAGCGCTGAAACCAGAGGAAAGCTTCATTTATATTTAATTAGTGATGCGGTAATAGGCAACAATTATCTTAAAGAAAGATTTATAGAAAGATATAAAGAATGGAGAACTACCCTGGAAGACGGGACGAAAATGGTGCTTAAAGATAGAAAAGTAAATTATGAGGTATTGTCTCATATTATTTTAGCTGCCCTTGATGGTTTTACAATTCAGAGGATGCTTGGAATTGAAAATTTACCAATTAAGGATATTGCAGAACTTTTATCTGATGTAGAATAATTTTTTTTATAGAATATCGGTCGGTCGACCGGTTAATGATTTAATTTGAAATAAACATAGGATAGGGAGACTTATATTGGAAAGTGAGGTAATGCTATGTATAAGTTATATTGTAGAATTTATCAAAATGTTTTAAGGGGGGCTTCTTACTTTGCTCCATGGCGCAGGCCGGAGTTGGTAGAAGGTAAAAAAAGCTTAAATAAGCTTCCAAAGCTAATAAAGAACAAAGGGATTAACAGTGTTTTGATAGTAACTGATAAGGGGATTACATCCCTTGGATTAATGGATGGTCTGTTAAAAGGGCTGAAGGAAGTGAACATAGAATTTACTGTTTATGATAAAACTGTACCAAACCCAACAATAGATAATATCGAAGAGGCTGTAGAGATTTTTAGGGTCAAAAACTGTGAGGGTATCATTGCATTTGGAGGAGGTTCTTCCATGGATTGTGCAAAGGGGGTGGGAGCACGAATAGCTAGACCGGATAAGAGTATAGCCAGTATGAAGGGTATTATAAAGATTAGAAAAAATATTCCTCAGCTCTTTGCAGTTCCAACTACATCAGGAACAGGAAGCGAGGCGACAATTGCTGCTGTTATAACAGACAATAGAACTCATGAGAAATATGCAATCAATGATATGGCTTTAATCCCTCATTATGCAGTGCTTGATCCAATGATTACTGTCGGCTTGCCTCCTCATATAACCTCAACCACAGGAATGGATGCTCTAACCCATGCAGTGGAGGCCTATATAGGAAAAAGCAACACTGAGGAAACAAAAGAATTAAGTAAAAATGCTGTAAAACTAATTTTTGCAAATATATATGAAGCATATTCTAAGGGTGAAAACTTAGAAGCCCGGGAAAATATGCAAAAGGCATCATACTACGCTGGACTTTCCTTCACCCGTGCTTATGTTGGCTACGTACATGCTATTGCTCATTCCTTAGGCGGAGTTTACGGGATTCCACATGGACTTGCAAATGCCGTTATCCTGCCTTATGTACTGGAGTATTATGGGGATTCAGTGTATAAACCTCTGGCTGAACTATCTGACTTAGTTGGAATAGCAGATTTAAAGGATACAAGAGAAGAAAAGACAAAGAAGTTTATTCAGTCAATAAAAGACCTTAATAAAAAAATGGAGATTCCAACACAAATTAGTGGAATAAGAGAAAGTGATATTCCTTTGATGGTAGAACGTGCCTTTAAGGAAGCGAACCCGCTTTATCCCGTTCCAAGGATTCTATCAAAAAAGGATTTGTTAAATATATTCAACATGATTAAAGATCATGTTGAACAATAATTTGAATTGGGGGAATTCAATATGAATAATATTGAAGAAGTGATAGAAAAGCAAAGGTTGTACTTTGAAGAAGGTATAACAAAAGATGTAGACTTTCGTTTAGAAAAACTAAAAATATTAAAAAATGCGATAATTAAAAATGAGAAAGAGATAATGGAAGCTTTGAAAAAAGACTTGAATAAAGCACCCTTTGAGTCCTACGAAACAGAAATAGGACTTGTTTTGGAAGAATTAAGATATATTATAAAGCATCTTCCAAGCTGGATAAGATGTAAAAGAGTAAAGACACCAATAACACACTTTTTATCTAGAAGCTATACCTGTTCCGAGCCATATGGTGTAACACTTATTATGTCGCCATGGAACTATCCTTTTCAACTGGCTATGGTGCCTCTAATTGGATCTATAGCAGCAGGAAATTGTACTGTAATTAAGCCATCAGAGTATTCTTTTCACACTTCTGAAATTATTGAGAAGATTATAAGTAAGAATTTTAATGAAGAATATATTTCTGTGGTAAGAGGAGGAAGAGAAGCTAATAAAAACTTGCTTGAAGAAAAATTCGACTATATATTCTTTACAGGCAGTGTGCAGGTAGGAAGAATAGTAATGGAGGCAGCTTCAAAGCACCTTACCCCTGTAACCTTAGAGTTAGGTGGGAAATCTCCTTGTATAGTAGATGAAACTGCCAATATAGATTTAGCTGCAAAGAGAATTGTCTGGGGGAAGTTTTTAAATGCAGGTCAAACCTGTGTGGCTCCTGATTATTTAATGGTTAAAAGCACTGTAAAGGAAAAGCTTATTATTAAAATGAAAGAGTATATTAATGAGTTTTATGGTGCTGTTCCATGTAATAATCCGGAATACCCAAAGATTATCAATGATAAACATTTTAATCGTCTTATCAACTTATTAAAAGGCGAAAACATTGTTTTTGGAGGTGAATACAACGATAAAACCAATCAAATATCTCCAACAATATTAGACAATGTAACCTGGGATAGTGCTATCATGCAGGAGGAGATATTTGGTCCCATACTGCCGGTATTGGAATTTGAGAATCTAAAGGAAGTTATTTCAATAATAAATAAAAGACCAAAGCCACTAGCTCTTTATTGTTTTTCAAACAATAAAGAGAGTCAGAAAAATATTATTAATAGCATCTCTTTTGGTGGTGGATGCATAAATGATACTGTAGTACATTTAGCCACTTCATACATGCCTTTTGGGGGAGTTGGAGACAGCAGTATGGGCGGATATCATGGAAAGGCAAGCTTTGATACATTTTCACATAAGAAGGGTATTCTGAATAAATCTAATTTGATTGATATACCTCTCCGATATCCACCATTTAAAAATAATCTAAATCTACTAAAGAAAATTATGAGATAGATGTAGGTAAAGCAGGCGCAATGGTAGTGCCTGCTTTATTCTTTTGACCACTTACAATCAATACGTCAGCTAGTGACAAAGTTTTTCCAACATTGCTTTAATCTTGGACAACAAAGTGTTATAATAAAAAGTAAAAAATAGTAATTAAAGGGTTATATTACAAATGTATATGTGTTATCCATATGTGTAGTAGTAGACCTTTTTTTATAAAGGCATCAAATCTATCATATTTATATCGAGGAGGAATCATATTATTTACCTCAAAGTTAGGTTCAATAAGGTTAAAAAATGCTGATGAACTAAACATACATAATTTAATGAAAGAAGAGGCGATAAAAATATGAAAGAAAAGATATTTTTCTCAATATTAGGGTTGATGGCTACGACTATATTTGTTATTTTGAATAAAACTGGATTAAATCTCTTTAGTTCAGTTTTAATTGGATTTACAGTAGCATTTGTTGTATTGTTAATTGTTGTTATAATTACTAAAATTAATAAAAATAAAAAAGCTTAATTTCATTTTTAAGTTTTTATAATATGAAACTTATGTAAAATATGGTATAATCCACTTATATCATACATGAGGTGAGCGATAGAATGGGGTTATTTGACAAAATGAAAGAACCTGTCTTTCTCAAGGAAAGCAGTAATGTAGAAATTCAATTAGAACAACTTAGGAAATTGGAGCCCTTACTTAATGCAGAAGGAAAAAAAATTAATAAAACAAGATATAAAATATCTTGAATATGGAATTATAGGAGAAAAGAATATTACCTTTGAATTGAAGAATAGTCATATGCCTATGTATATTTTGCATGATATCTATCTTGAAGATGGAGATTTGAGCGCTCAGATAGATTATATTGTGTTTACAAAGAAGATTTGCTTTGTTATAGAATGTAAAAATCTCTATGGAGATATTGAAATAAATAGTGCTGGGGATTTTATTCGTACTATAGAAAATGGAGGCAAAAAGAAAAAAGAGGCTATTTATTCACCTATAACTCAAAATCAAAGGCATTTAGAATTAATGAAGAAAATTAAGCTGGATAAAAAGAATAATATAATCATGAAATATATGGCGGAAAGATACTTTGAAGATTTATATAAATCTGTAGTAGTTTTAGCTAATCCCAAGACTGTTCTAGATGAAAAGAGTGCAAGGAAAGAAATAAAAGAGAAAGTTATACGTGCTGATCAATTGGTTAAATATATAAAGGAAACCTATAAAAATTCTAAAGAAGCGGTTAGTTCAGAGGATAGAATGTTAACTTGGGCTCAATCTTATCTGAATTTACATAAGAATATTGAGAAAGATTATACTAAAAAGTATGATCAATATAAAATTAGTATATTAAAACCACAGAAGCCAGGTAAAGAAATACCAACTCCAAAATCAGAGATAAAAACTATAAAAATAGATGAAGGTACGTTGGAAGAAACAGATATTTTTAAAGAATTAAAGATTTACAGATTAAATAAGAGCCGTGAAGAAAAAATAAAACCTTACTTTTTATATAATGATAATCAATTAAAAGATTTAATTTCAAAAATGCCCAAAAGCAAGGAAGAACTTCTGAAAGTTGCAGGCTTTGGTGAGATTAAGACGAATAAGTATGGCGATGATATATTGAAAATTNTAAAGAAAT
>NZ_CCXI01000030.1 GCF_000820705.1 Clostridium polynesiense
GGTGAGATTAAGACGAATAAGTATGGCGATGATATATTAGTAAAATTAATAAAGAAATAATTAAAAGAAAACTACTAGTACGACTAGTAGTTTTTCTTTTAATTTATATTATCTTTCAACAAAATCACCATACATTGGAGTAAATTTACCGAAACCTCCAGCAGCCTCCATGATTTCACCTGTTAAGTAAGAAGACTCATCTGAAGCAAAGTATAATACTGCATTTGCTATATCCTCAGGTTTACCTGGACGGTTCATAGGAACATTCTTTAAGAAGGTATCTAAGAATTCTTTACTCATATTTTCAAGGGCAGCTTTAGTTGCAATAAATCCTGGTAAAACTGCATTACATCTAATGTTGTATTGAGCGCATTGTGCAGCCACATTTTGAGTTAATGAGTTTATGGCTGCTTTTGATGTACAGTAAGCTATCCCTGATAGGTCAGGAACTGCTGAGCCTATAGTAGAAATGTTTATTATACTTCCGCCCCCTGTTTTCATCATGCTTTTAACTGCAGCCTGGCTGGTTAAAAATACGCTTTGAAGATTGTTTATTACAGCATCAAAGTAATCTTTCCCTGCTGTATCGAAGATAGTTTTATCCAATTTAACATCGTGTCCGCCATAGTTATTTACCAGGATATCTATTCTTCCTTCATTGCTTATAACTTCTTCAACCATCGCTGTATAAGTTTCTGCTTCTCTTGCATTAAAATATACGAATTTTGCAATTCCTCCTTTAGCATTTATACCTTTTATAACCTCTGCGGCTAATTCTTCATTTCTTGCTCCAATATATACTATTGCACCGTTTTCTGCTAATTTCTCGGCGCTTGCTAAGCCGATACCTTTAGTAGCTGCTGTAACTAATGCTACTTTATTTTTTAATTTCATCATAGTCACCTCACAGTTTAATTTTAAGGAATTGTTTTAAGCCATGTGTGTAAACATCTTACCTAATTCAGCGATTATTTCATCTCTGCTGTGGTTAGTTATTCTGTTTTGATGATTTTTTCTGTTTCTTTCACCAACTAAGTAAGACATGTGAACTCCTAATTGATCAAGGCCTTCTTTTGCAACATCTTCAGGATACATAGCGGCTGCACAGGTATCTTCATCTGCTGGTTTGTTTTTTAACCAAGTAGGTGTAATAGTTGATCCGGCAACCATTAATAATACATCTACATTAGTGTTTTTGCATTCATAGGCAACACCTTCAGTTAATGCCATCATGTAAGCTTTTTGAGCAGCATATTCAGCACAGAATGGCAGTGATGTCCATCCGGATAAGGAACCTATTGTTACAAAAGCTCCCCTGTTTCTTTCTTTAAATAAACCAATGAAGTGGTGTAGAAGCTTAGAGAAAGTTCTGATATTTACCCTGTACATTTGCTCATATTTAGCGTAGTCAACCTTGTTGTATTGACCCATTGAGTGTAAGCATGCCACATAGTTAATTAATCCCATGTCTAAATCTTTAGTTGCGTCAATTAATTTTTCAGCAGCATCGTACTCTGATAAATCCTGAGGTAACACTCTGATTTCTCTTCCTGTTTCAGCATTTATTTCAGAAGCTAATTTTTCTAAAGCTTCCTTTCTTCTTCCTACTAAAATTACATCCATTCCTCTTCTTGCAAGCTCGAAGGCATTAGCTTTTCCTATTCCTTCAGTTGCTCCTAATACAATTGCCCATTGTCCATATTTTTCTCTAAAATTCATTTTTAATTCCTCCTTAACAAGTGATTTTTTTAATTTTTTTCTGTTTTTTTGCCTGCTAAATTAAAAGCTAATAAGAAAGTTGAAAAGGTTATAACTAAAAGTACTATAAATATTATCCATGTAATTTTATAAGCACCTGTAGTATCATAAATAAGCCCAGATAAGGTTGGACCTACAGCTCCTCCAAATTGGAAGAACATAATTACAGTTCCTAATATTGTTCCATAATCTTTTTTACCAAAGATTTCACTGGTTAAATAAGATGGTCCCATGGCTGCTATTGCAATGAAAGCACCAAAGATTAATGCAAATAAAATTGCAAAGAGAGTAGTTTGTCCAAATAATAAGCATACTATAGATGCAATCATAGCTAGACCTATTATTATCATGCCTTTCTTTAATCCGGCTTTTTCTAATAACATACCTATAAGAACATTACTTAAAATACCCATTATTGAAACTATTGAAGTTACTGTTGATGCAAATACCGGTGAGTGACCGATGCTCTGCATGTAGCTTGGAATATGCATTTGTACTCCTGCAAATACAACTCCTAATAAAACTATTGCAAGGATATAAACCCAAAATACTGCTGAAGCTTTAGCCTCTTTAAAAGTATATCCTGTTAATTCTTCAGCTGGTTTGCTTTTCTTATTAGAATGGGTACTTATTTCTTCTTCACCATAAGGCTTTTGTCCAATATCAGCTGGTTTTTCCTTTATAACAAAAAGTGAAACCAATACAGTTACTACTAACATTACTGCCCCTAATAAGAAGTAACATTTTTCATATCCTATTTTAGGCATTAAGTTTGAAACTATTAATATAGTACAAAATGCTCCTAAGTTACCACCGGAGAAAGCTATTCCTGTTGCTACACCTTTTTTCTTAGATGGAAACCAGTTGGTAATGATGTAGGATATAGGAATTTGTGTTATTCCTGTGGCAAAGGCACCTAATATGGCGGAGATTAAATAAAACTGCCATAAACTTTTTGCTAATCCAAAGGCTGCAAAGGATATTGATACAACAGCACCACAAAGTGCCATAATATATCTGACATCATACTTTCTAATAATTTTACCCATTATAGGTGACATAATAGCTGTAGCTATAGCAACAATAGTGAACACTAAGGAAAACTGTGTTGCAGTAAATCCTAAAGCCTGAGTTACAGGGGTTAGAAATATTGAATGAGATAGGAAGATTATTGCAAAGGGCATTGCTAAGATTAGAAATGATCCAGCTGCAATTTTCCAACCGTAAAAACTTTTTTTGTTTTCCAAAATTATTCCCTCCATTATTTTTATGTGATGTTATTTCTGTCTATTGGTCAGTATTTTTTTAGTGACCATAGTTAAATAGTACAATTTGAGGTAAGTCAAATTAAAGGTAGGATTGTGGCAGTATTGTGGCATAATATAAAAAGGCTTTAACATAGTGGTTATAGAAAATCTAATATGCTATATTATTTATGACTAAAATGTTTATAAGAAAGGAAGTATACTTTGGAAAAACTTATTTACATTGCAGACGATGAAGAAAAAATTTGTAATTTAATAAAATCTTTTTTAGTAAAGGCAGGTTTTAAGGTTAATACCTATAACTCTGCAAAAGACTTATTGGATGATTTTTATAGTAACCCAAGTGATTTAGTAATTTTGGATATAATGATGCCG
>NZ_CCXI01000031.1 GCF_000820705.1 Clostridium polynesiense
ATTTAGTAATTTTGGATATAATGATGCCGGGGATGGATGGGTTATCCACTTGTTCAATTTTAAGAAATATAAGTTCAGTTCCTATAATTATTGTTTCCGCTAAGGACAGCGATTTAGATAAGGTTACCGGTATGAACTTAGGATGTGATGATTATTTAACTAAGCCATTTTCTCCAATTGAACTGTTAGCCAGGATCAGATCTATATTTAGACGGATAGAAATCGATAAAGGAGAACAAGCAACACGGAACATACTATTTTTCGGAGATTTAGTTATAAATAAAAATCAGCTTAGTGCACAAGTGAAAGACACTCCAATAAACTTAACTAAAAATGAATTTTCACTAATAGTATATCTCATAGAAAATAAAGATAGAGCTATAAGCAGAGAAGAGCTTCTAAGGAAGGTTTGGGAGTTTAAAGTAAGCGAAATAGATACCAGAGCCACAGATGATACCATTAAAAGGCTTAGGAAAAAATTATTAGATAACGATTCTAAGGTATATATAAAAACCATAAGAGGCTTTGGATTTAAAATTTATGAGGAGAATATAGATGGATAAAATTTCTATTAGAAAAAGAATGCTAAAACCATTATTAACTTATTTGATATTTTTTGCAGCCTGCTTCCTCGTTATATTTAACTTAATATATAAAGCATTATTAAATGTTAATAATTATAGCTATAGATTGATTTTAAATATAAATATGTTTTTATTGGCTATATTCACTTTATTTATATTAGGATTTACATTTTTGTTAATTAAAATTTGCTCCGGCATTTCCAAAGATATCAAAATGTTGGCTGATGATGCCATTAAACTTTCTAAGAGTTCATACAGCACAGAAGAAATTAAAACATTTAAAACCATAGAAATTGAAGAACTTAATTTAAGCATACATAAGTTGGCTAAGAGGTTATTTGATTATTATAATGCTCAAAAAATAGCTATGGAAAATGCCTCCCACGAATTAAGAACTCCTTTGACATCAATACAAGGCTACGCAGAAGGTATTAAATATAAAGTTTTTGATGATATTAATGAACCTTTAGATATAATTATAGATGCAAGTATTCATTTAAGAGATGTGGTTAAGAGTATCCTGAAGCTTTCTGAAATGGATTCACACAGCGTTAAAGTTATGTATAAAAAAGTGAGCTTATACGGCTCTTTAAACCGAATATTAAATCAATTGCGAGGAGCTGCTTTTAAAAATAATAAAGCTATTAAACTTGAAGGTGATGAAGATTTAATTATATATATTGATGAGAAGTTGTTATCCCAGGCCGTTATAAATATAGTTTCTAACGGTTTAAGGTATGCTAAGGAAAAAGTAACCGTTGAATTTGAGGAAACTCCTGAAAATGTAGTAATACATATAATGGATGATGGTTATGGAATTAAAGAGGAGGATATTGAAAATATATTTACAAGATTCTATAAAGGAGAAAAGGGAAACCTGGGTCTTGGATTGTCTATTGCTAAATCTTCAATTAAATATCTTGACGGTGAAATAACTGCTTATAATTTAGGTTATGGAGCTTGCTTTGATATAAAGCTTCCAAATAAAATTATCAATCCAATAATTGAGGAATAATAATAATTTTTATT
>NZ_CCXI01000032.1 GCF_000820705.1 Clostridium polynesiense
AGGTATATATGGAAAACACTAATGATGTCAGAGAAAAAGCTATAGTTATAGATGGTCATGATGTCATCTAGATATTTTGAAAGCTAATTAATAAAGGACTTGCTGTTATAAGGTAAGTCCTTATTTTTTTATAAGGATAAAGTAAATTATATTATTGTATGTTAAGTTAGATTTAATTAACACTTTAAAACTATTATCTAATTTTTTGTTATTAAAAATTAGTGTATAAAAAAAAGGATGATTGTATAAAAAAATAGAGTTTATTTTTTAATGATTTACAATTTGAATGGCTACAAGAAAAGAAAAATAAAAAGAATAAGCTTAAAATGAAAAGGCTTTCAAGATTTGAGTGTAAAATTAATGTTTAGTGTATAAAATTAAAGAAAACAGGATTTTTTTATCGTTTGTAGATTTTTTGAAAAATATCTATAGTATAGGTGTCGACAAAGAAGAAGTGTAGGTACAAAAGAAGGAGGATATGCATGAATACAGAAACAATAGCAATGACTTTGATTGCTCATTCTGGGGATGCTAGAACATTTGCGTTTCAAGCACTGCAAGCAGCTAAAAAACATGATTTTGAAGAAGCTGACCGCTTAATGGAGGAAAGTGAAAATGCATCGGTATTAGCCCATAAAGGACAAACAGATTTGCTGGTTGCAGAAGCAAATGGACAAAAAACAGACATTAGCGTTTTATTGATTCATTCACAAGATCATTTAATGACAAGTATGTTAGCACAAGAATTAATTCGTGAAATGATTGAACTTTACAAAAATCAAAAATAATGGAGGAATAGAAAATGAAAATTTTGTTAGCGTGTGGAGCGGGATTGTCAACAAGTATTTTAATGAAGAAGATTGAAAAATACTGCGCTGAAAAAGGAGAGGATTTAAAAATTGAAGCTGTTCCTGTAAACAATGTAGAAAACTATCAAAATGAATATGATTGTGTCTTGATTGGACCACAAGTTTCTTATCGTCTTAATGAATTAAAGGAAATATTGTCAATTCCTGTTGCTGGAATTCCATCTTTGGATTATGCCATTGGAAATGCTGATAATGTTATGAAATTAGCACATAAAATCACAGGAAAATAATCAAAAAGGAGAAAGTATATGAATAGTAAGTTGGAACAATTAGCAAATAGCGGATTTATGAAAAAATTACAGGAATTGAGTGTAAAGTTATCACAAAGCCCAGCTTTTGGAACGATTAGCGTTGGTATGGGTGGAACGATGGGGTTGATCATGATTGGTGCCGTTGTCCAGATTATTTGTGCTTTAGGTGGCCTTGCCTTTGGGTGGAAAGCTGGCGATCCAATTTATGATTTGCTATATATGCCTTATGAATTAACAATGGGATTATTAGGGTTATTTATGTCCTTTACACTAGCTTATAATTATGCGAAACGGTTAGGGGTAAAAGCAACGATTCAATCTGGATTTACATCTATGGTTTGTTTTATCTTGGTTTGCTCTCCATTGATTTCCACAACTACAGCTACAGGCCAAGTTATTCGTTCTTTGAATATTAGTTCATTAGGTGCCAATGGAATTTTCTGCGCAATCTTAATTGGTTTATTATCCGTACGTATCACTAAATTTGCTGTTGACCATAATTGGACTATTCGTATGCCAGATGTTGTTCCTGAAGGAATTTTAAATAGCTTTAACTCTATTATTCCTTCTGGATTAAATATTTTATTTTGGTATGGATTAGCTATTCTGATTTCTAATTTCACTAATGGTACGTTAACCTTAGGTACTTTGGTTACAACTGTTATTTCCACACCGTTGTCATATTTAGTATCTCCAATAGGAATGATATTTATTTTATTAGTTTATTCATTAAGTTGGTTCTTTGGAATCCATGGAGGAAGTGTAGTTTTTACCGCCATTATGCCTATTTATATTGCGGCATACGCAACCAATGCCAAAATGGCGGCTGCCGGACAACCATTAGTATTTAATCCAATTTTTTTATACGGAGCCATGTCAGTATTAGGTGGTTCAGGAAATACTCTAGTTTTATGTTTGATGGGATTAAAGAGTAAATCTAAACAAATTAGTGCAGTTTCTAAAGCCGCTTTAGGGCCAGGGTTATTCAACATTAATGAACCAGCTATATTTGGATTTCCAATAATGTATAATCCTATTTTGTTTATTCCATTTGCTTTGTGTCCAATTGTAGTTATGGTATTTATGTATATAGCATTTAAATTCAACTTAATGGGCCTTCCACAAGTTTTGATTATGACAACTTTACCAATTGGTATACAACAGTTAATGGCTACTTTGGATTGGCGTAACGTTATATTTGTTATTTTGATGTTCCCAGTATGTTGGATTGTTTATTATCCATTCTTTAAAATCTATGAAAGACAATGTATTGCTAAAGAAGAAGCTGAAGCTACAGAACTTAGTGAATAATTAATAATAAAACTACCTTTTGTTGAAATGCCTGACAAAAGGTAATTTCTATAATGAAAGAGGAGGCGGCTAGACATGAAAAAAAGACTTGGAATTTCTCTATATCCAGAATTCGCAAGTTACGAAGCGAATATCGAATATTTACGAGCCGCGGCTAAATATGATTTTAATGTTTTGTTTT
>NZ_CCXI01000033.1 GCF_000820705.1 Clostridium polynesiense
GTTTTTAGCATTGCTTGGTGTGAAAGATGGAAGTAGAGAGGAAGTGTTAGAACTATATAAAAAATATACATTTCCAGCCAAAGAGTTGGGCTATGAAATTGTGGTTGATGTGAACCCTATGGTATTTGATAAATTGGGTGTGAACGCCAACTTCTTTCGAGGACCTTTGGATTTATCTTTTTTCTCAGATTTGAAAATAGACACTTTACGTTTGGATCTAGGAATGTGTGATTTAGAAGAAGCGTATTTATCAAAAAATAAAGAAGGTATTAAAATTTGTCTTAACGGGGCAACCAAATTGGATCATGTAGGCCATGTTCTACAAGCGGGGGGAAATCCAGAAAAAATTTGTGGATGTCACAATTACTACCCACATCGGTATACAGGCGTATTATTAGAACATTTTATGGAAAGTACGAATAATTGGGTATCACATAATTTGCCAGTTATGACCTTTGTCAGCTCACAAGCCAAAGATCAGTTTGGGCCTTGGCCTGTGACTGAGGGGTTACCAACTTTGGAAATGCATCGGGATTGGCCTATCGAAATACAAACACTTCATTATTTAATGATGGGAAATGTTGATGATATTATTATTGGAAATTGTTTCGCAACTGAAGAAGAATTACGTAAAATGGCTCAAGCCAATCAAGAGATCACTACATTTCATGTAAATTTAGTAGATGGTGTGACAGAATCTATGAAGAATAGATTACAAATGAATTTGTCAGTTCGCGGAGATCAAGGGGCTTATTTAATTCGTTCACTTGAATCTCGTATGATGCGTGAAGAAGTAGAACCATTTAATACTGTGGATATTCATCCCGGTGATGTCCTAATTGATAATGTACTTTACGGACAATACGCCGGAGAAGTACAAATTGCCCTAAAAGAAATGAAAAACTATGGAAAAACAAACGTTGTTGGGTACTTAAATCCTTTAGAAGTACAATTGTTACAGTATCTAAAGGGAGGGCAACCCTTTAGATTTGTATGGGAGGATTAAAAATGTCATTTCCAGAAAATTTTTTATGGGGTGCGAGTTCATCCAGTGCCCAAGTAGAAGGTGGATATAGTTCCGATGGAAAGGGATTGACAATCTGGGATGTTAAACCATTGAATCCCGGAACTTGTTCTTTCCATTACGCTTCGGATTTTTATCATCATTATAAAGAAGATATAGCTTTGATGGCAGAAATGGGATTCAAGGCATATCGTATGTCGATTTCCTGGGCTAGAATTATGCCTGAAGGAGAGGGGAACATAAATCAGGCAGGAATTGATTTCTATAAGAATGTTTTTTTGGAATGTCATAAATATGGGATTGAACCCATCGTTACGATTTTCCACTTTGATTTGCCTTTAGCTTTGCAAGTAAAATATGGTGGGTGGAATAATCGCAGTATGATTGATGCGTATGTAGAATATTGTCGTGTTTTATTTGAGAATTTTAAGGATGATGTAAAGTATTGGTTAACTTTCAATGAACAGAATATGCTGATTTTCTTTGGGGCTTTCGATATGATTGGAGGTATCACAAAAGCACAATCACTAAATACTTTATATAATCAAGCTCACATCCAATTGGTGGCTCAAGCTAAGGCAATCCATCTTTGTCATGAGATGTGTCCGAATTCTAAAATCGGACCGGCTCCTAACTTAACGACATCTTATCCAAAAACAAGTTCACCAAAAGATTATTTGGCAGCTATGAATATGGATGATTTAAGAAATAACTTTTATACAGATGCTCTTATATTCGGAAGATACCCGAAAAGTGTCTATAAATATTTTGAAATGAATGATGTTGTATTGGATGTACATGAGGGAGATTTTGAATGTATGGGAACTTGCCATCCGGATTTCTTAGGCTTTAACTGTTATGGTAATGATACTACAGAATATCTGGAATACTATAAACAAGATCTTAGTTCATTAAAAAATGCGGATAATCGCGACACTTCTTATTTACAGGCTTTGATGAGCAAACCAGGAATTGGACGGGGAGTTAATAATGAATATTTTAAAAAAAGCGAGATTGATGGACATATCTATGACCCGTATTGCATACGTGTAACGGCAAGACGATTGACGGAACGTTATCATTTGCCATTGATTATTACTGAAAACGGCTATGGAAGAGCAGATATTCTAGAAGATGATGGAAGTGTTCATGATCAGTATAGAATTGATCATTTGCGAGAAATGATTCGTCAAATGGAGATTGGAATTGAAGAAGGTGCCGATATTATGGGATATTGCCCATGGAGTGCTTTAGACTTAGTCTCCACACGAGAAGGAATTAGTAAGCGTTATGGATTTATATATGTGGATCGTGATGAAGATGATGAGAAAGCGAAAACATCGCCAATGAAACGCTATAAGAAAGATAGTTTTTACTGGTACAAAAAGGTAATTGAAACCAATGGAAAGGAGCTAGGTGAATAATATGAGTTTTCCTAAAGGATTTTTATGGGGCGGAGCCACAGCAGCTAATCAATGTGAGGGTGCCTGGAATGTTGATGGGAAAGGCATGACTATCTCAGATGCCACTACAGCAGGAACATTGACAGAACCAAGATATACCACTTATATCTCAAAAGATGGAAAGCCAGGAAAAGCAATGATGTTTGAAGAACTGCCAGAAGGGGCTCACCGCGCTGTTCTTGATGGGTATTATTATCCCTACCATGAGGGAATCGACTTCTATCATCATTACAAAGAAGATATTGCCTTGTTTGCCGAGATGGGATTCAAAATCTTTCGTATGTCGATTTCCTGGGCTCGTATTTTTCCAAAAGGAATCGAGGAAGAACCCAATCAAGCTGGATTAGATTTTTATCGCAATGTATTTGAAGAATTAAAGAAGTACAATATTGAACCTTTAGTAACAATCTTTCATTATGATTTACCGGTGTATTTAGAGGAGAAACTTGGTGGTTGGAATAATCGTGACTTAATATACTATTATGAAAAATATGCAGAAACACTGTTCAAAGAATACAAGGGATTGGTGAAATATTGGCTAACTTTTAATGAGATTAATAATGTAATCATGATGAAAAGCTTACTTCCTAATTATCCCTTTGAGAAAGTGCAAAAAGATTTGCAATTACTTCATTATGAATTTGTTGCTAGCGCCAGAGCTGTGAAGCGAGCACATGAAATTGATCCAAATTACGTCGTTGGCTGCATGATTGCCGGAGGACCAAGTCGTTATCCCTTGACCTGTGATCCCAAAGATGTTCTTTTAACGCAGGAGACATTACAAGAAAATACATATTATAGTGCCGATGTTATGGCACAAGGGGAGTATCCATATTTTGCTCAACGAATTTGGAGAAAATATAAAGCCAACTTGGAGATAACGGATCAAGATCTGCAAGATCTACGAGAGGGAGCTGTGGACATGGTCACGTATTCTTATTATTGTACAAATTGTGCATCTACCCATGAAGTAAAAGAAAAAGCTGGTGGAAACTTGGATATGGGAGCTAAAAATCCGTATTTGACATATTCTGACTGGGGTTGGAGTTTTGATCCAGATGGATTGCGTTATTCATTAAATGAATTTTATGCGCGGTATCATAAACCTTTGATGGTTGTTGAGAATGGCTTGGGGGCTGTGGATATCTTAGAAAAGGATGGAAGCATTCATGATCCATATCGAATTGAATATATTCGTGAACACATCAAAGCTATGGATAAAGCCTTTGATGATGGAGTGGATTTGTTAGCATATACACCCTGGGGCTGTATCGATTTAGTTAGTGCTTCCACAGGTGAAATGAAAAAACGCTATGGCTTTATTTATGTGGATCGAGATGATACAGGAAAAGGAAGTATGAAACGTTATAAGAAAGACAGTTTCTACTGGTATAAAAAAGTAATTGAAACCAATGGAAAGGATTTAGGTGATTAGTATGAGTTTTCCAAAAGGATTTTTATGGGGCGGAGCCACAGCAGCTAATCAATGTGAGGGTGCATGGAATGTTGATGGGAAAGGCATGACGGTGTCAGATGCCAGTACAGCAGGAACATTGACAGAACCAAGATATACCACTTATCTCACAAATGATGGCAAACCGGGAAAAGCAATTATGTTAGAAGAGCTGCCAGAGGGGGCTCATCGAGCTGTTCTTGATGGTTATTATTACCCCTATCATAAGGGAATTGATTTCTATCATCATTATAAAGAAGATATTGCCTTGTTTGCTGAGATGGGATTTAAAATCTTTCGTATGTCGATTTCCTGGGCTCGTATTTTTCCAAAAGGAATCGAGGAAGAACCCAATCAAGCTGGATTAGATTTTTATCGCAACGTATTTGAAGAATTAAAGAAGTACGATATTGAACCTTTGGTAACAATTTTTCATTATGATTTACCGGTACATTTAGAAGAGGAGCTTGGAGGTTGGAACAATCGTGAACTGATTGATTGTTTTGAAAAATATACCCGTGTTTTATTTAAGGAATATAATGGTCTTGTAAAATACTGGCTGACATTTAATGAAATCAACAGTCCGATTTTATTAAGAAACTATCTTCCAAACTATTCTGATTCTATGGTTCGTGAAGCTATTCAAACACTGCATAATCAATTCGTTGCCAGTGCCAGAGCAGTTCGTGCTGCCCATGGAACAAATCCAGAGATGATGGTTGGATGTATGTTAGGTGGAACTTGTAGCTATCCTCTTACTAGCAACCCAGATGATGTTCTTGCCAATCAAAAACGTTTGCAAGATGATTTTTATTATTGCTGTGATACGATGGTACGAGGAGAATACCCATTTTTTGCTCAAAGATTATGGGATGAATATGATATGAAGTTAGTGACTAAGCCACAGGACTTCATTGATTTAAAAGAGGGAAAAGTAGATATGATTACTTTCTCTTACTATTCAACCGGTTGTATCACTGTGGATGAAAATGCGGAAAAGGCAAAAGGAAACTTTACCACAGGGGCAAAAAATCCGTATTTAAAATACAGTGAATGGGGTTGGAGTATTGATGGCAAGGGTCTTCGATATTTTTTGAATGAATTGTATGGACGATATCAGCTGCCTTTGATGGTTGTTGAAAATGGCTTAGGAGCTGTAGATACCTTAGAAGAAGATGGAAGTGTTCACGATCCCTATCGTATTGCGTATACAAAAGAACATGTATTGGCAATGCATGATGCAATCTTAGATGGCGTAAACCTATTGGCATATACATATTGGGGCTGTATTGATTTAGTCAGTGCTTCCACTGGCGAGATGAAAAAGCGTTATGGATTTATCTATGTGGATCGAGATAACGATGGTTCAGGTACTTTGAAACGATATAAAAAAGATTCTTTCTATTGGTATAAAAAGGTCATTGCATCAAATGGGGAGGATGTTGATTAAAGCGAAGGTTCTTCTTTCGCTTTTTATCGTATAAAAGTGAATAAAAAATAAAAGAATATGGAGTGATCTTAAGTGGATAGCTTCTGTTATGTGACCATGATAAACTCTTGGAGAATTGCAATGGAGATGAAGCTGCAGAACAATATGTGATGCAGTGCACTAATGTTTCGTACGATATGCATTTGTTATCTGCATATCGTACGGTTATTATTAAGACATATTTACCAGATATATTTCATCAAGATTTACCAGTTTTGATTGCCAAGGAAATGAAAACGATTAGTTACACAGTGAATTCAGTGATGAGAAATGGAATTCAATTAAATAAAAATCAGAAATATAATTTATGGACGTTTTTACAGTGATGACGATATATGGAGCTTATCAATACTGAGAATAGGAGCATAAAGGCAGTTTGAGAAAGGAAACAAACCTAACCTTGTAAATTATGGATAAGAATTCTTTGGCTGTGCCTTAAAATAATAAGAATTGACACAATTATTAGAAAGGATTGTGGATGATAAAATGGTTTATCATAATTTATAAAATATGATAAAATACATTGGTAAAGGGAGTGTGATGGATGAAACTAAGTAAAGATATTGTATTGGAGTATATGCAAAGCCAAGCACAAAATCATCAGGAAGATATTCATTTTACGACCCAACAATTATCGGAATCTTTGCAGATGCAGCGTTCGAATTTAAGTAGGATTCTTAATGAATTAGTAAAAGATCAACTGATTAAAAAAACAGCAGGCCGGCCAGTTTATTATTCTTTGGTCAAAAAAGAAGAAGATTCTTGTTTTAAAAAAATGATTGGTTATAAAACCAGTTTAAAACAGGTTGTGCAATTAACAAAAGCGGCTTTATTATATCCAGAAAACTCTTTGCCTATCTTGATTACAGGTCAGGACGGTTCGGGAAAGAGTTTATTGGCTTCGTTGATTTATGAGTTTACCAAAGAAAACCATATTATTTCAACAGATGCTCCTTTTGTGAAAATTAATTGCCGTTATTTGGAAGAGGAAAGCAAGGATAAAATCAAAGATATTTTTTTTGCCAAAGGTACAGGTGCTATGTTTAGGGCTCAAAAAGGTGTCTTGTTTGTGGATCACATCAATTATTTACCTTTGGATATGCAAAATGACTTATTGAAGCAAGCTGAATCAGCTCAGTCTTCTTCACTGCATACGGTTTTGATCTATTCGGTGGATGATTCAATCAACCCATCGCAATTGAGTTTATATACTTCCAGATTTTCCATAGTGGTCGATTTACCCCCGCTATCGAAAAGAACATTAGAAGAACGTTTAGAAATGGTACAGCAATTCTTTCAAAAAGAGGCATTGCGAATGCAGAAAAATATAAAGATAAATGCGGAACTTTTAAGGTGTCTTCTGTTGTATCCCTGTCAGTCCAATGTTAAACAACTTAAGAAAGATATTCAGCTAGGGTGTGCGAATGGCTATGCTAGAAATTTTGATGCTGATGTTGAGCAGATGGAAGTATTTCTCCATGATTTTCCTAATTATGTGCGTAAAGGTTTTTTATCTTATCGAAAATATCGCACGCAAATTGAAAGTATTATTCCTGAAAACTACCAATATATTTTTTCTTCCGAAACCACTAATGTTAGCGAAGATTCAAGGTTAGCTCCTAAAAATGCCAGAGATACTTTATATGACATGATTGATCGCAAGGTGGAAGAATTAAAAGAGCATGGGATCGAAGAAGAGGATATCACCACCATTATTCATGAGGATCTGGATCAATATTTTTATAAAATCAATCAACAAATAGCAAAAAAGGAAATTGATAAAGAATCCATTTCTAAAATCGTTGATCCTCAAATTATTTCAAGTGTGGATAGTTTTCTAAAAGAAGCGTCATTGAACTTTGATCGAGTTTATCCAGATTCTATTTTTTATGCAATATGTTTGCATTTATCGGCTATGTTGGAAAGACAAAGTAAATCACAGAAGATATCCAATGAACAAATTGTAAAGATTATAAAAGAATTCAATAAAGAATATATCTTTTGTTCGAAATTTGCCAGTGAACTGGAAAATAAGTTTAACTTGCCGCTTCCTATTGATGAAGTTGTTTTTCTTACGATGTTTATTTGTCAGGATACTTTAAAAAATACAGCAAATAAACCGGTTGTCTTAGTGGCTATGCATGGAAACAGTACCGCTTCGAGCATTGTAGAAGTGGTAGATACACTTGTAAAAGAGGGGAATATTTTCTCTTTTGATTTAATGTTAGATAAGGATATGCAATTTATCTATGAAGAACTAAAACAAACAATTTTGGAAATTGATCAAGGTAAAGGTATTTTATTATTGTATGATATGGGATCTATTTTATCGATGGCCACTATGATTGCTGCAGAAACAGGAATTGAAATTAAAGCTGTTTGTATTCCTGCTACTTTGATTGCTTTGGATTGCTCACGAAAGGCTAGTTGCAACAATTCTTTAGAGGAAGTATATAACGAAGCTATTAATTCATATCAGGCAATGTATCCAGAATTGATGGAATCTTATCAAAAACAAGGGCAGTCACAAGTGATCATTACACTGTGTATGACTGGAGAAGGTGCTGCCATTCAGATGAAAAACTATATTTCTCAAAATATTCACTTAGAAAATACCGATATTATTCCCTTAGCTATTTCTGATCGCGAATATCTTTTAAAGAAAGTCAATCAGATTCAAAAAAATCAGAAAATTGTTTGTGTGATTGGAGCATATGATCCTGAATTGTATGGTATTCCTTATATCCCTATTTCCACACTATTTGATACACCGTCAGATAAATTGGATATTCTTTTATCTTTAGAAACAACACAGGCGGTTATGTCTGTCAATTATGATGCGGTCTACGCATATTTACAAGAACAGTTAGAAGGATTTGATGTTCAATTGTTAAAAGAAGTTCTTCCTAAAGCCATTATTCGTATAAAAAAGGCGGTTCATGGATTATCTTCGGATCAAGAGATCGGTTTATTCATGCACATTGCTTGTTCAATTTATCGTATGCAAAATCAACAGTTTCGTCCAAGAAATGAGCAATCAAATCGTATTATATCTAAGAATAAGCGATTATATAATGATTTAAAAGATATTTTAGCAAAAGCAGAAGATGAATTTTATGTGAAATTTAATGATGATGAATATGCGAATATCATTCAGATTATTAAACAATGTTAATATCATTAATTTTATATAATAAGCTATAAGAACTTTATAAAACTAAAAATAGTAGGGGAACCAAATAATTTAGGGGTTAACGCCAGAAATATAGAGGCTATTTAGGAGCACGAAAGATTTCACCGTATAGTTTGTTAACTAAATTGATATTTATCACTACAAAAAGGGATCGTAATGATCCCTTTTTGTAATGATGGATTATTTTCACAGACAAATGATGAAAGGAATACAGATTGGATTAAGCTATTATATTTGCTTTGCTGCTGAAAATTACGCTGAAAAACTGAAAAATAGCTAATTGGACCAATCAAGCTCCCTCAAACTATTATCTTTGAGGGAGTTTCTTTGTCCTTGATTAGTTCTAAAGCTTGTAATATGATAAATATGTAATATATTATCAAAATATGAATGTAATTACATATTGTTTTTTAATAAAATGATTAGTTAAATGATAGGTAGGTAAATTTAAGGAGTTGGTATTATGGTTAAAAACAAAAAGAGAAGCAAAGAAGAAATTGAATATATTATCAAAGAGGCTAAGGCTAACTTAGCTATAGAGGATATGTATGTAGAGAAATATGAAGAGGATATAGCAAGAAAATATTTAAGAGGAGAGTTAACTGAGGAAGAAGTTTTGAAAATTCTCAGTGAAGAGAAAGATGGACAGTAAATATTGTTACCCTAGTTCCCTTGTTTTAAAGAATAAATTTAACATAAAAGATAGTAACTTGCTAGAAAAAAAGGAAAGAGAACTTACTTTTATTTCAAATGTTAGAATTATAGCCAATCCAATTAAAGGTGTTTTTGATTTAAACTATTTACAAGATATTCATAAAGCTTTATTTAAAGATATATATACTTGGGCAGGGAAAATACGAGTTGTTGACATAAGTAAAGGAAGAGATTTTTGTTACGTACAAAACATAGGTTATCAGGCTGAATATATATTTAATCAAATAAAGAAAGATAATTATTTAAAGGGATTATCAATAGATAAGTTTTCGGATAGATTTGGATACTATGCATTGGAAATAAATATGCTGCATCCTTTCAGAGAAGGAAATGGTAGAAGTACAAGAGAGTTTCTAAGATCTTTAGCAAGGGAAGCTGGTTATAAAATAAGTTATAGTAAAATTGATAAAGAAAGATTGTTTAAAGCATTTGTAGATTCATACATAGATTATTCTCCTTTAAAAAAGATATTCAAAGATCATATAATAAACAATATTATTAACGAATACATAAAGGATATACCTGAAATAGAAAATGCTTCGGAAAGACTATTAGATAAATTGCAGCAACTTAAATTTAATTTAGCTGAAGATAGTTATATAAGTTATAAGAGGATACAGGAAATGTATAAAGATCTTGAGAAGAGAATAGATAAAGGTTTAATAAATAGAAATGACAAAATATTTAATATAGTTTCAGATATAATTATGGATATCGAATGTAGAAATTCTAAGTAAAAAAATAGAATAGGTAAATAAGCCTGGTACGGATAGGTTATATGTAAAATATTAAGATGAAAGATACAATTAGTATGGATTATATTGACAGTATTTAGAAATATGTTATATTTAAGTAGTAATAAGAGTGCAGAGCTTAAGTGCTTTGAAGTGGGTTAACACACTTTCCCCATATTCCAAGAGGGGACGTTAATCAATATCTTGGCTCTTTGTGTATGGTTAACCATGATTAGTTTACCGGGCTCCAGGGTTTTATCCCTGGAGTTTTTACTTTAATAAGCTTAAAAAATTAAATGTTATTCTTATTAGTTTTTATTATATATTCCATTTGTTTAACTTATATATGGAGGGGTAGTATGAATTTAAAAGAACAGCTATATGTATGTACTTTAGCAGAAGAAGGCAGCATGTCAAAGGCAGCAAAGAAATTGTTTATTTCACAGCCGGCATTAAGTCTTTATATAAATAATTTAGAAAAGCTGTTAGGCGCTAAATTATTTTTAAGGAAGGGAAATTTCTACACATTAACTTATATAGGTGAGAAATATGCTGCAAAAGCCAAAGAAATGCTTGTCCTAGAAAAGGAATTTAATGCGGAACTGCATAACTTTTCTCGTGGCAGCTCAGGAAGATTAAGGATAGGGGTACAGTTAAGAAGGTCACCTTATATAGTAGCGGAAATTGTAAGTTATTTTAGTGAGAATTATCCAGAGGTTGAATTGGTATTTACTGAATCTAATACAAGCGTATTAGAGAACATGGTGGCAAATTATGAACTGGATTTAACCATTTACAGTTGTATGAAAAGAAGAAGCGATTTAAATTATATATATATTTTTAATGACGATTTATTTTTAGCCGTTAATTCTTCAAGTAAGCTAAGAAGAAAAGCTAAATGGCAGGAAGAGGGCAATTTTCAATACATTGATTTTAAGGATTTAGAGGATGAAACCTTTATTTTACCTCAGAAGGGACAAAGTTTAAGGGAAGTTAGTAATATATTGTTTGAAAATGCTGGAATAATACCTAAAAAAATTATAGAAATTAGAAATATTGAAACTATAATGAAGCTGGTTTCTGCAAATTTTGGAGTAGGATTCAATAGGGTAAGCTATATTAACTATATGTCGCATATAAAAAATATTGAATATTATAATGTGGTACAGGATGAAACTCCGTCAGAATTAGTTATTGCTTATCCTAATGTCTCAAGGGAAATTAAGAATTTTAATAAAATGATTAATTCAATAAAGGATATATTCAGCAGGGATATATAAGTTTTGCTTTTAGTAAATATAAAAATTTAAACCCTTACATAAAAATTATGAATACTTACAATTACAGTAGTTATACAGCTGTGTAAGGGATTTTATAAATTTGTAAAGGGGTATTTAAATGATTAAAACCATTGATAAGGTTAAGAAAAAAAGCTTTAAGATGCCGCATTCTCTGGTGATTATTGGTATTATTGTCTTGGCAGCGGCTATCTGCACTTGGATCGTTCCTGCCGGTCAATATGCTAGAATAGCAAATTCCGCAGGGAAAAAAGTTATTGATGCAGAATCTTTTAAATATATAGCCAGTACTCCGGTTAATATTTTTAAACTGGGCAATTTTGCTATACAGGGCTATATTGAGACTGCGAGTCTTATTTTTGTAATATTATTTTCAGGAGCTGCTTTTAATGTAATAGTTAACAGTGGGGCATTACAATCGCTAATAGCTATGGTTTCTAAAAAGCTATCTTCTAAAGAAACGATATTTATTCCTATTGTTACATTAATATTTGCTTTAATATGTACAACACAGGGAGTTAATACCTTTATAGGCTTTGCACCGGTAATGGTAATGTTTGCTAAGGTTTTAGGCTTTGATTCTATAGTTGGTGCAGGAATTATACTTTTAGGAGGTGCTGTAGGATTTTCAACAGGAACACTAAACGTAAACACTACTATAGTTGCTCAAAATATTGCCGGATTACCACCATACTCAGGGATAGGGTACAGGACTGTATGCTTTATTGTATTCTATATAGTAACTAATATTTTTCTCATAAGATATGCAAAGAAGGTTAAGCTTAATCCGGAAGCCAGTTATATGTATGATTTAGATTCAGCAAGTGAATCAAGTAAGAGTGACATTGAAGAGTTTGACAAACCTATGGATACTAGAAAATGGCTTGTAATA
>NZ_CCXI01000034.1 GCF_000820705.1 Clostridium polynesiense
AGCTACGCTATTTGCTTTGCTAGGAGTTATAGTTTATGGCGGTGTAAAGCTTAATTGGGATTTGGAAGAAACCGCTGCTGTGTTTATGTGGATGGGTATTTTGGCTGGTATATTTGCAGGTTTTGGACCAAGTAAGATTGCTAAATATATGGTAGATGGTGCTAAGAAAATGATAGGAGCAGCACTGATAATAGGACTTGCCCGATCTGTTTCTGGGATATTGACCGCAGGGAAAATAATGGATACATGCATTTATGGAATGGCTCAGGTTTTAGGACTGTTACCAGCTTATGTACAGGGAATGGCAATGTATATAGCAAACCTTATAATGAATGTATTTATAACATCAGGTAGCGGACTTGCTAATACTGTAATGCCTTTGTTTGTGCCTTTAGCAGATTTAGTAGGACTTACAAGACAGTCAGCAGTATTAGCCTTCAACTTTGGTGATGGCTTCGGAAACTATGTTTTGCCTACATCATCAGCGCTTATGGGTATACTGGGAGCTGCCAATATACCCTATGACAGATGGATGAAATTTATGTGGAAACTATTCCTTATATGGGTTGCAGTTGGATCTGCTTTAATGGTAGTTGCACAAATCATAAAATTTGGTCCTATGTAAGGAGAGATAAAATTGAAGCAAAGCTTATATAAAAATATTAATGATAGAAGTAACAAATTAATTGCTATGGCTGACTATATTTTTGATAACCCGGAGATTGCATTTAAGGAGTATAAGGCTAGTAAATTGATTTCAGATTACTTAAAAGAGCAGGGATTTAAAGTGGAGCTAGGTTTAGGAAGTCTGGATACGGCATTTAAAGCAGTGTATGAAAATGGACAGGGAGGCCCTAACATAGGCCTTTTGTGTGAATATGATGCACTACCTATGGGACATGGCTGTGCACATCATATGCAGGGTCCTTCTATTATTGGAGCGGCAGCTGCAATAAAAGCACTGTACAATAAGAAGCCTTATAAATTAACAGTATACGGAACTCCTGCGGAAGAAGGCGGAGGAGGGAAGATAAAGATGATAAATGAGGGCTATATAAAGGAATTGGATGTAGCACTTATGATGCATGGTGGACCTGCTACTCAAGTAGATGTTAAATCTTTAGCTGCCAGCAGCATAAAAGTGATTTACCATGGAAGGAGTGCTCATGCTGCATTAAAACCAGAGCAAGGCAGAAGTGCCTTGGATGCATTATTATTAACCTTCCAGGCTGTGGAATTCTTAAGAGAACACGTTCAAGAGGATACAAAAATGCACTACACAGTGATTGATGCAGGTGGACCAAATAACGTAGTACCCAAAACTGCCTCCGGCTCTTTCAGTTTGAGATCTTATAATTCATCATATCTAAAATCTGTAATAGAACGTTTTGAAGATATAGTAAAAGGCGCCGCACTGATGACAGGAACTACATATGAAATTATAAGAGAGAAAGATTTAGACAGTAAAGTTCCTGTATACTCTTTAAATGATTTGGTTATGAATAATGCAGAACTTATAAATGCTCCTAACATTAAACCGGCAAGACAAAAGACCGGATCTTCAGATTTCGGTAATGTGATGTATATTATACCGGGATCCTGCATAAGAACGTCTTTCGTTGATGAAAATGCTTCCTCCCACTCACAAGAATTTTTAGATGATGGCAAAACTCAAAGAGGACATGAAGCTATAATAAATGCAGCTAAGATATTAGCGGGAACTGTTTTTGATCTTATTGATAATCCTAGCCTTCTACGTGAAGTAAAACAGGAATTTAATGATACAAAGGCTAAGATGAGCGTAGATAATTAATATTAATTAGTGTGTTTTAGAATCCCTCAAACTTTAAGTTTGAGGGATTCTTCTGTAGTAGTGAATATATTATGTAGTTTGTGTTTGAAACTGCTGTTCAGCAGCTTCTGCCTCAGCCATGGTAACATGAACTGTACCTTTTGGATGTTGAGGGGGGGAATATATAGAGTATAATTTAATTGGTTCATGACCTGTATTTATTAAATTGTGCCATTTACCAGCGGGGATGATGAAGGCGAAATCTTCATAAACCCTCTCTTGAAAAATCAAATAATCTCTTCTATCCCCCATTCTGATAATACCTTCACCTTGCTCTAGTCGTACAAATTGATCTAGGTTAGGATGAATTTCTAAACCTGTATCTCCTCCAACAGGTATGCTCATTAAGGTAAGCTGTAAATGGTTTCCTGTCCATAATGCAGTACGAAAATTATTGTTTTGTAAAGTAGCATCCTCGATATTAACTACAAAGGGTTGTGGACCATAATCTTTAAGTTCAATTCTCCAAAGCTCTGAGTTACTTCGAGGCATATTGGGAAAGTGAGGAGGAGTGCTATAATAATTATACATAATGTCTAAATTATATTGAGGAATATTCATGTAATAAGGGTACATTTGATAAGGAGTGTACATATTCTCATTCCTTTATAGAATTACAATATCATCATATGATGGTTGCTCACTGGATGTGCTGTATCATTTTTAAAATATACTGCCTACATAGGTGGTATATAAATAACTATTACAAACCTTACATCAACTGTAAGTGTTAATTGGTGATTTAATGTTGTATGGTATTAATAGAAAAAAGTGAGGGAGGATATGTAATATGAATATTTCTGATAAACTGCTTCAAGTTCAGGGAGTATATAAGACTTATGGTGAGGGACAAAGTGAAACAGCTGCTTTAAAGGGAATTACTTTTGATGTCCTTCCTGGAGAATTTCTTGGAATAATGGGTGCGAGCGGATCTGGGAAGACTACACTGCTTAACTGTATTGCAACCATGCTAAAACCTACTTCTGGCCAGATACTTTTGGAGAACCAGAATATTTCTTCGTTTAAAGGATCTCAGCTTGCAAAATATAGAGGTAGTAAAATTGGATATTTATTTCAAGAATTTGAGCTTTTAGATAATTTAACTGCCAGAGAAAATATACTATTGCCACTGTTAATACATGGGGAGAACTCTAAAAATCAGGAGTTACAGCTTCAAAGGCTGGTTGAGCAATTTGATATAGGAGAGGTATTAAATAAATTTCCATCTCAAATGTCAGGAGGTCAGAAGCAGAGAGTTGCAGCGGCAAGAGCATTGATTTCCAATCCAAGCATTGTATTGGCAGATGAGCCAACGGGAGCTTTAGATACAAAAAATGCAAAAAGTTTGATGGAAAAATTATCTTCAATAAACAAAAATGAGGGCTCAGCTATATTGATGGTTACTCACGATGCCAATGCAGCGAGCTTTTGTTCCAGAATATTATTTATTCAAGATGGTGTAATTTTTCATGAGCTTAGAAAGAAAGTACCGGTGGAAAACAGGGATTCCTTTTATGAGCGTATCTTAACTGTTATGGCACAGTTGGGAGGAGGCAGCAGTAATGTTCTTTAATTTTATTAAAAGAAACAGCCGTAAGGTCAGAAAAGAAAATGGTGTTTATTTTGCCTCACTGATTATTTCTATAGTTGCCTTTTATGTGATACTTTCTCTTGGAGATCAAGATGTTATGGTGTATCTTAAAACCGTAGAGAGCGATGCAGTGGAAAAGCTTATGCTGATGATTCCAATGCTTTACGGTCTTTCGTTATTCTTCGTGTATTTTCTGGTTTATTTTGCAAACAGATATCAATTGCAGCGTCGTAATCATGAATTTGGTATTTATTTAATGATGGGGATGAAAAGAAGCAAACTCTTTGCGATGATTGTAGGGGAGACTTTATGGAATGGCCTGGTTGCCCTCTTTATTGGAATTCCCATTTCTATATTTCTAACAGAGCTGATTAGTATGGCTACTTCCAGGCTTATTGGAATGGGAATCATTGGTCATGAATTTAGAATCTCCTGGATTGGGATTGGATTAACGGTATTGGGATTTATCATGGTACAGCTGGGAGCCGTATTTATTTTAAGCTTAAAAATGAGCAGGAAGGAACCTGTAGAGCTCCTTAATGAAGGCAAGGAAAAAGTTCAAAAATTAATATCTCCTAAATGGGGAGTGATTAGTTTCCTGCTTGGAGCAGTTTTACTTTGTACAGCTTATATATTAGCACTCTTATATCTGAAAAACCTGGATTTTAAGATGTTTGGATTAATACTTATAATAGGAATCAGCGGTACTTTTATGCTTTTTAGAGGATTAGGAAGTTTGATTGGAGCATGGATAAAAAGTAAGAGCAGATATTCTCAAGGGCTATTTATATTTACAGGAAGGCAGCTCCAAGAGAATGTTCTGCATCAATGGAACTCTCTTGCAATTTCCTCGCTGTTAATTCTTATGGCAATGGTTTGCTTTGCTTACGGTATTTCTACAACTTTAAATCGTGGTGCAGCATCTGCAAGAACCGTAGATTTTACCTTTAAAGGTTCAGAAGAAGAAATTACTGCTGTGCTTACCTCTGATAAGCTGAAGCCCTACGTAGAGGATTATTATGTTATGAAGATAGGACATTTTAGAACCAAATATAGAGAGAAACCTGAAAAATCAACCCAACATACCTTTTCATGGGCAGGATTGAAAGAGTCCATTTCCAGAGAAGAAGATTCAGAAGAAAAAGACTTTCTATTAAGAGATTTGTCTTATAGGGATAGTCCTTATTTGATTTCTCTTTCAAGTTATAATGCATTGCTTAATTCCATGAATAAATCCCCTATTATATTAAGGGAGAATGAAGCCGCAATGTATTCTTATGCAGAATTTTCAAAGTCTCATGATATACTGAGGAAGGTGCTGCAGTCCAATCCAACAGTAAAGATTGGAGAAAAACAATATAAATTGGCATCGGAGCTATATACTAGCAATATTGTTGCAGACAGAGCTATAACTCTTTCCTATGCATTGATTGTTCCTGATGAAGTCTATAACTCCTTTGCTTACATATCTAAAGATTCAGTACTCTGGAACATGACTATAGATTCTGAATTTATAAAGGAAAAGGGACTTATGCAGGCAATGAATGAAGTGGATAAGCTTTTAAAAAACTCAGGCTTACACTATGAAAGCTATCTTTCCAGCATGGGAAGACAGATTTTTTACATGGTTGCAGGAAGCTATACCACATTGTATTTAAGCTTGATGTTCCTTATTATTGCAAACACTGTTTTGGGATTGAAGTTTCTTATGCAGCAAAGAAGTACTAGAAGTAGATATCCAACAGTATCTGTGCTAGGGGGGCACGGGTTGAAGATCTCCGTTCATCAGCAAGAGTACAAATCTGGTGGTATTTCGGTTTAGTTATTTCAGTAGCATTGGTTAGTTCTATTTTCGGAATCCCTTCCATGATGGGAGCTTTTTTGATTGTTCCAAAGGGATTAGATGTAAAAATAAGTACTATTACTTTTGCAGTAGGGCTTGCTCTTTCAGCCTTTATAGTTTTTGAACTATGCTATATATGGATGATACAGAGGAAGAGTGATGAAGAAATAAATAAATTAAAAGAAATTAAATAGGAGATGAAAAAGTGGAAAAGATAGTGATTGTTGAGGACGACGTTTTTCTTCGTGAAGAGATACAAAATATATTAGAAAAAGAGGGATACTTTGTAGAATGTATCTCTTCCTTTGATAGTATCTTCGAAGATATTGACACTATTTCACCTTCTTTAATTATATTGGATTTAAATTTACCTAATCTTTCCGGGTTTGATATGTGTCGTGGACTTAAGGTGAGAGGGATAGGACCTATTTTAGTACTAACTTCACGTAATCAGCTTAAAGATGAGCTTCATGCACTGGATTTAGGTGCAGATGATTATTTAACGAAGCCCTGTCATCCTAAAAGACTTATAGCCAGAATCCAAAAGCTGATTCACCTTTATTCAAATTTGAATGTTGTGCTGGATGCCGGTGATTTTCAGCTGGATGAAAATGCTAATATACTGTATGCTGGTAAGAATTTTGTTTTATTAACTGATAATGAAGGAATTATAATGAAAGCTCTAGTGAAGGCTGCACCTTCAGTTGTGAAAAAGGAAGAGTTTTTTAGGCTTCTGTGGGGAAGCAGCGACTATGTGGATGAAAATATACTGCAGGTAAATATGACAAGATTACGTAAGACCCTTGAGAAAGCCGGACTTTTTAATAGAATCAGAACTGTTAGAGGAGTTGGGTATCAATTAACGGGAGGTGATTCTAAATGAAGCTTAAAGATTGGCTTAATATTATAAGGGAAACACATCCTTGGATACTAATTATCTGCATAAGTGATGCTTTTTTTATTTTTTTAGCTTGGCTGGCTTATCCGGAGAACTTTAAAATTTTAGTGGCTACTATGATCATATTTTCTGTACTAAGCATTGCAACAGGAATTTTATTGGTGAGGAAAAGGCAGGAAAAGAAGGACAAGGCCTTTTATGATTTTTTGAGAGAACCTTCAATGGAGCATGAAGGAGATTTAATAGATTCTATTGGAGAACTACATAAAGAAAAGGTAAATTACTTAGCTGATAAAGTAAGAACTATGAAGGATAAATTAGATGAAACCAAGCTGCAAAATATAGATTACGAAGAGTTTATTGAAAGCTGGGTGCATGAGATAAAAACTCCTATTTCCTTAGCAACTTTGGTTTTGGAAAATCGTAAGGAGGAAATGTCTCCATTGGTGTATCAAAGGCTAGAACATGCAAGGATTAACATACTTGATGATGTTGAACGAATATTATTTTATGCCAGACTCAAGGCTTCTCATGTGGACTATAATTTAGAGAGGATATCTTTAGAGCTTTGCTGTGAAGATGTGCTTTTGGAACTTCAGGCATTGCTTGATGAAAAAGAAGTTAAAATTATTTCTAACATGACAGATGTGCCCATTGTTTCAGATAAAAAGGCACTTCAGTTTATTATTACGCAGATACTCCTTAATTCAGTGAAGTACTCCAAAAAAGAAATTGAGAGTTTTATCCGGTTAAATTCAGGTTTTGATAGTATTAAAAAGAGATATTATTTAAGGATTTTTGATAATGGTATTGGGGTACTGTCTTCTGATCTTCCTTTCATTTTTGATAAAGGATTTACAGGAGATAACCGTAGCCACAATCAATCCTCAGGAATAGGACTATATCTTGTGAAAAAATTATGCGATGAATTAAAGATTGAAATTGAGGTGGACTCTGAGTATGGAAAAGGTTTTACCTTTCAATTGCTGTTCCCTTTAATTGAGGATATTTGAAGTTTTAAAAGACTAAGAGTATTTAATTTATAATAAGGCAGTAATAGATAAGCTAAAAATATCTATTACTGTTTTTTGCGTTAAAAAGCAAGATGTGTGTGAATAATACTACATACATTTTAAAGGGAAAAATCAATGTATAAAATAATTAGAGTAATTTTAATAAGAATTATTGACTAATAATAAAATAACAAGTAAAATTGGAAATAAATATATAAATTTACGTATAATTGTTACTTTATAAAATGCTGAATGAAATTTGTAGTTGAAATTTTTATATAATATTTAACAATAACTTACCTTTCCTGAAGAATAGGGTATAAATTGATAAAAAGCTAATTTGGGCATTGGTAAGTTGTTTATATAAAAATAGAATACTAAAAAGTCTTATAACTTTTTAGTATTCAAATCAGGGGGTGGGAAAGTAATGCTAAAGTTTAGCGGTAAAGTTGGAGCTACCTGTGTTGGTAGAACTTCAATAGTCATGACACCTGGCGGATGTACATGCTGTGCATCTTGTACAACAACTACAACTTGTACATCAGCATGGTAATCTAAATTAAAAAGAAATACATAATATAACTTTCATATTATGTATTTCTTGATTTTTAAAATTTAGAAAAGAGTGTGTTTCAATGAATATGGAGATTTTTTTTAACCAATACCTGTAATATGAAATGCAGTTTTTGCGGCGCCTGGAATCAGGATAATGCAGGAGAATTTATAGATTTAGAAAAGGTAAAGGAAATAATATTACATGCAAGTAAAAAGGGATATAGATATATTTCCTTTTCAGGTGGAGAGCCTCTTCAATATAAATATATATATGATGTTATTGAATATGCTAATAATTTGGGGTTTTTTATCAATTTAACCACAAACGGGTTGCTAATTGATGACAGCTTTGTTAAGAACATAGGAAATAAAAATGTTAATACCCGTATCAGTTTTCATTCTCTTAATAAGGATTTGTTTAACGGCATAACTGGCAGGGAGAGTTCAGATAAAGTAAGGGAATCAATACAAAGGTTAAAAAAAGAAAAAATAGTTTTTTCCATAGGAGCTACTATATTTGAAGATAACATTAATGAGGTACAAGCTCTTGCACAGTTTGCTTTAGAGGAAGGTGCAGAATACATAAGGTTTACTCCGGTATATAGGGTTTATAAAGGAAGAAATTTTAATATAGATAGCATTTTCTTTGAAAGATTGTTATTCCATATAGTTAAATTTGCATTGGGAAATAAAAAGTCCTTACAGTATAAAAAAAGAACGGCTTTATATTTAAGTAATTTTATTAACATTATCACCACCAAGCAGTGTGCAGCAGGATCTGATTATTATATTGCAGTTAATCCGGATCTTAATATAGTTTCGTGCCCTGTTTTGCCTCACTATTCCGGCAGCTATACTGAAAAATATTCTTCTTTTGAAAATATTGAAAGTTTAAAAGGGTACTACAAGAATTTACTCACTAAAGAGCTGGTTTCTAATCTTAAAGGTCAGTGTAGAGATTGTAAGTATAAGCATACCTGTAAGGGAGGATGCATAAGTACAAAATTAGAGGAGCAGCTGTCTCTTGAAGAAGAGCAGCCTATATGCCTTATGAAGATAGTTAATAATGTTTTAGATAAATTATCTCCAAGGGAAATGGAGGATATTATAAGCTATTGGAAATACCAATATGACAAAAAGGTTATGTTTAATGATGATTCATCGGGCTGCATAAGAAGGCTGCCCATATGGGAGCTTCATTTTAATAATAAATATTCCTATGATTATAAGAAATAAAAACTCTGCTGTAATGTAATAAGTGTAAACAGGAGGCGTAGAATGGCTAGTAATTTTAAAAAAAAGAAAATGACTTTAAATGAATTTATGGAAACAGAAACACCGGGATTGATGAGTATTTTCGATTTTGCCAGTAATCTTCCTATATCGCTATACGTTGATACCACAGCGGTAAAGATTCCTGAAATATGCTATTCAAGCTCATTATTATCTCAAACACATTTTTTAAGTGAGACATATCTTTTAAATAGAAAAAGGAATTCATTGGATTTAGGACTCCAATATGGAGTTATGGGGTATTCTTCTTTTTTGGTGAGAGGAAGCATAGTTCAAAGAAAGCTTGCAGAAGAAGAAGAACTAGAAAAGGAAAACTCTGTAATACAGCTTCCTAAATACAAAAACTTAAAAAACCCTTTAGGAGCAACCATAAGAGCAAGAAGAAGCATAAGGGAAATGACTGATAAAAGCGTTTCTTTAGAAGATTTGTCTACAATACTCTTTTATGGTGATGGAGTATCCGGGGATCTTCAGTTAACTTCAGAAGATGAGGATATTTTCCCTAAAAGCTCATTAGGGGAAGATTATAACGGAACCTTAAGGACAGCACCCTCCGGAGGAGGTTTATTCCCAGTTAATTTATATTTAGTAATAAGAAAGGTTAAGGGAATAAAGGATGGGATATATGTGTATATGCCCTTAAATCATTCCCTAAAGGTAATTAAATATTTAGAGGAAGAGGCGGCAGAAGAATTAAAGACTGTAGTTGAGTGGGGATACAATATAGACAGCTCAAAAATAAATGTGATAGTTTTCTATGTTTATAATTTATATGATAATTCAAGAAAGTATCTGGATATGGCTTAGGATTTTGCTATGATAGAAGCAGGGCAGATTTCTCAGAATATTCACTTAACAGCTACAGCACTGACTATAGCCTCTTGCGATGTAGGCGGATTTGATAAGTTTAAATCTGAACAATTTATCGGTGTTGATGGCCTTTCTAAAAATATTATTAATGTAACTATATTAGGAAATTAGGGGGGGATACTATGGGAATCACTAAATACATTTTAGCAGAAAACGTTGTGGTTTTTAACAATGGAGTAGATGAAATAAGAGTTCGAAGAGGTATTTGGAATTATGAAGAGGCGATTATTTCTGTAGAGGGGTTAACTGATACCATGAAGGAAATAATCAATGAAATGGTGAGAACTCTTGATATAGGTGAAGAACTTGATGCAGAAAAGGTATTGTCAGACAAAAGATTGTTGCAGCATGAAAAGGACAGTATTGAAGGATTAGTGTTAGGTTTAAAGGAGCAGGGATATATTCGAGATTCAGAAGAATCAAAAACTACTCAATTATTATATGAGATACTTAATGGGAGCATACAGGCAAGATTCCTTCAAAATGATATTTATTTGAAGCCTATACTGTTTTTCAGTGATAGTGAAGATGTAAAAAATTATGCTGTTGCTTTGTGTAATAAGATGAGTCTCCCCATACACGTGGTTTCTGAGGAAGAATATAGAGAAATCATAAAAATGGATTTAACCTCCAGATTCGATGGGTATGAAACCAGTAAAGCAGTAAAAAAGCTGGTTAAATTCATTGAGCCCTATAGCTGTCTAGTGGGAGGACTTCAAAAAGTCAATGTATCCTTTATGAGAAACCTTAACAGGGCATTAATAGAAGCAAATAAACCTTTATCTATGGCTCTGATAGATGGACCCTTTACTACTGTGTTCACTATCAAGCCTCCTGAAACAGGATGCTTTGAGTGCATGGAGCAAAGACTTACTGCACGAATAGAGGATATGCAGGTGTACAGAAGATTTGTTGAGCATACAAGGGGGATGAACGTGAGTGCTGTAAATTCCTATGCCGCTCCAATAATGAATTCTATAGTATCTACTGCCATATTTGAAGGACTTATAATCAGCGCGGTAGGCAAATCTAAGCTGGCAGGCAGAGCATTAAACACCTATATACCTGTGATGGAAATTCAGGTTGAGGATATATTAAGGGTTCCCTTCTGTCCAGCCTGTGGAACCATTGCAAAAGCAAAAATTGAAGAAATGTATACCTCAACAAGGAAGATGGTTGATAAAATCATTGATAACATAGAGCTTGGAAATTAGGAGGTACTTATATGCTGAGATATTATCCCTCAAATATAAGGCTTAAAAATAAATTTAAAAGTATCAATGCACAGCATTTTGGAATAATGGAATCACAGATTCTTACTACAGCTAAAGGTAAATATTCTCCGGAAGTTTCAGTTTGCACTGCAAATATGCCGGATTATCATAAGATAATTATAGATGAGAAGGCGGAGATGAACCATCATTTATCAGGCTACGGTATTTATTTTGAAGAATCCTTGATCAGACTTCTTGGAGAGGGTATAGAAAGATATGCTCTTCTTACCGCTTCAGAAATTTACAAGGATAAAGAAATTATGGCTAGCTACAATGAAGTAAGTAAACTGGGAGAAGTGATGCCTTGGGAATATATAGATATGTATACCAAGGAGGATTATGACAGGCTCCTCAGCTTTACAAATATACAGAAGATAGATAAGGATACAAAAATAAGCTGGATAAAGTGCCCAAGTATTTTAGATAAAGACCGAGAAATATTAATACCGGCACAATTATTATTTATAGGCTTTAGAAATAAAAGGGAAAGAGAAGCGATATTTGCACCAGGATTTTCAAAGGGAGCGGCTTCTCATGTTACTTTGGAAAATGCTCTGGAATCTGCAATGATGGAATCGGTAGAAGCAGATGCATTTACAATTAACTGGTATACCTCCAGAAAAACAAGAAAGATTATAGTGGATGATGAAAGTCTTTTAGAAATAATAATAAAGACTACTAAAGATATTCAATGTGATGTGTTACCTCTGGAGTTTTCTTTGGAAGGAATGCCTGGTCATACAGTAGGAGTAGCTTTAATTAATAAAAATAATAACAGGCCTACGGTGGTGTTAGGCTGCCAATCTGCATTGGATCCTAAAAAAGCTATATATAAAGCTCTTTTGGAATCCTTAGCCATACACTATTTAGCTGTTAATGGACCGCTGCTGCTGCCGAATTTGTATTTGGCTTCTGTGAAAGACAATAATTTTAACAATCTTGACTCAAATGTAGCTTTCTGGGCTAATCAATCAGATATTGATATGAAGAAATCATATTTTTATGATTTATGTAAAGAAGAAGTGATGCTTAGCTCCTTAGAGTGCTATGAAAAAGAAGACAAGGTTGAAGAAATAAGGTATATAAAAGATAAAATCAGTAAGGTGTCAAAGTATGGTGTGTACCTGGATATAACACCACCGGAGGTTTCTGATAAGGGGTGGAAGGTAATAAGAACCTTTTTTCCGGAGCTTGTTCAAATGAGCCTGCCAAGTTTTCCATACAGTAATCATCCAAGACTTAAGGAATATGGAGGAGTATTAAATGCCTTACCACACCCAGTTCCTTAAATTAATAATTGTTTTAGCTATGGTAATGCTTCCCTTGGGGCTTGGATCAAATGTTTCATATCTTATCAGTACAATGATAAGGAAAAAGACCATAGGATTTAACCTGTTAGGTATGGTTCTGTCTTATGGGCTTATAGTAATTTTAGTATGGTTTGCAGGGTATAAAGAGGTATTCTTTTTCAAAAAGGCAACATTATATTTTTATCTTTTTGCTCCATTTATAGGCATTACCTGTATAGGAATAGAGTATTTAGCGGGAGTTATAATAAATTTTGTAAGTTCCGGTAAATGGGTGTTTAAAATTTCTATTCATTCATCTTATTCCAGGGTAGAGAAAATTAAAAAATTTGATATTTTGATGATTGTCTTATTTGCTGTTATTGAAGAGTTGCTTTATAGACAGGTACTGGTTAATTTGCTGCAGATAAACTTCAATATAAGCGAAATATCACTAATATTAGTGAGTTCTATAGTTTTTGCTTTCAATCATATTAATTTTGGGGCTTTTGCAGCTTTTCAAAAACTGTTCAGCGGACTGATATTTACATGTATTTATCTATTATCAGGCTATTCAATACTAGTACCAGCCATAGCTCATGCTTCCCAAAATCTTTCTCTACTATTTGCAAGCAGGGCAGGTGAGTTTAAATGAGCAGCCAGCTTATTAAGTTTGCATTATTCATTTTCTTCGCTGGAGTATATACTATTGTTTGGGGTAAAACTGTAAGCACACTGGTAAAAAGCAAGATAGTAGTGAAGATTGCAAAATTTTTAATGAACTATTCAAGAATGAAATTAGATCCCATAAGGTTTTTAATTATTTGGCTCGGTTATTTATTTGTAAGTATTGTAGGAACAATAGTATTTTCTGTGATTTTTAAAATCAACATATTAGATTATATACATTTGAAAAATTATAAAGAAATATTGTTATATTCATTAATTGGTTTCATAGTTCAGCTTTCTTTATCCTCTATGATATTAACTGTAATTTCTTTGATTAAATCTGATATAAACTGGTATTCGGTAATAAGTAATATAAGCTGGGTAAAGATAAGCAGTAAGCTTCCTAAGTGGATAAAGCCTCTATATCCCATAAGCGGAGCATTTTTTGAAGAGCTTTATTTTCGTGGCTGTATATTTATAATTATTATAACTGAATTTAAATTTATACATCCCTTACTAGCTATAATCCTGATTTCAATCCTTTTTTCAGTCCAGCAGGTGCTTAACACTGAAACAGTTTATCAGGCTGTATCTATGTCCGTTGGTGCAGTGTGTATATCAGCTGTAGGCTGTATGTTAATATTGGCAACTAATAGTTTTATACCAGCATTATTGTGTCATGAACTTTACGTACTGTTTTATATAAAACACTAAGCATTGGGGGGATAAGATGATTATCGAGGTTAAAAATTTAAATGTTAGATATAAGGATAAAAAAGCAGTTAATAATGTTAGTTTCAATGTTAACCAAGGTGAAGTATTTGGTATGATTGGAGCAAATGGAGCAGGAAAAACTACTACAATAGAATGCATTGAAGGACTTAGAAATAACTATGACGGTGAAATAAAGATACTTGGCTTAAGTCCAAAGAAGGATAGAAAAAAACTCCACAAGCTTATAGGTGTTCAGCTTCAGGAAACTTCTTATCAGGACAGGCTTAAGGTTAAAGAGATATGCAGGCTTTTTGCAAGCTTTTATGAGGAAAAGGAAGACTTTGGAGCTTTGGCAAAGGAGTTTGGCCTCCATGATAAATTAAACAGCTATGTAGGAAAATTATCAGGAGGACAAAGACAGAAGCTGTCAATAATCCTGGCACTGATTTCAAAGCCTAAGGTAATTTTTTTGGATGAGCTTACAACAGGATTAGACCCAAAGTCTAGGAAGGATATGTGGGAAACTGTTTTAACCTTAAAAAATAGGGGGATAACCATATACTTAACTACCCATTTTATGGAGGAAGCAGAGTACTTATGTGACAGAGTGGCTATAATGAAGGAAGGGAAAATAGCTGCCCTTGATACTGTGGATAATTTAAAAAATAATCACGGATTACTTGATAAAGTGAGCTTTCTTTGTAATGAAGGGATAAACAAAGATGCATTAATGAATTTTGAAAGTGTAAAAGAGGTCGCTGATAAGAATAATTATTTTACAATTAGCTGCGATGCAGATGGTTTTTTAAAGGAATTAAATCAGTATGTAATGGAGAATCATTGTATCATTATGAATACTGAAGTTAAAAAACCGAGTTTAGAGGATGTTTTCTTTAAATATACCGGTGATACACTAGAAAACGTGGAGGATTAATAATGGAAGCATTTGGTGAAATGATAAAAACGGAGTTTAAATGTTTTACACGTAATTTTATTAATATGTTTTTTGTTTTGGCATTTCCGGGGCTATTTTTAATACTCTTTGGAGAGATATATGGTAATGATCCCAGCCCTCTCTTTAATGGGCAGGGAACCATTGATGCATCTGTACCTGCTTATATTGGGATGATAATTGCAGTCACAGGAATTATGTCACTACCTTTGGCATTAGCTAGCTATAGGGAAAAGAAGATATTAAAGAGATTTAAAGCCACACCTATAAGTCCTTTTCATATATTAGTTTCTCAAATTATAGTTAATTTAATTATGACAATAATCGGTGGAGGATTATTAATATTAATTGGAAAAGTGGGGTATGATTTAACCTTCAGCGGAAAGGTTTTGCCATTGATTTTAGTTATTCTCTTATCAATAATTTGCATTTTTTCAATAGGCTTTCTAATTGCAAGCGTGGTGAATGGAACAAAAGCAGCAAATGCCGTTGCAAATCTGGTGTACTTTCCAATGCTGTTTTTAACAGGAGCAACCTTACCCTTAGAAACTATGCCGGATAAGATAAAAAAAGTATCTGAATTACTGCCATTAACACATTGTATTAAGATGATGAAAGGTCTGTGGCAGGGGAGCAGCATAACTGATTTTGGCAGTGAAATTATGATAGTTGCAGGTGTTACTATAGTTTGCAGCTTACTATCCATTAAGTTTTTTAGATGGGACTAAAAGCTGTTATCAAGTTAGATGTATGTATTAATTAATAGATTAATATAGTTTTTTCTGGGAAGGAAAAAGCTATTAAAGGTATATGAAACTTGAGAAGGAGTGATGTTTTTTATATGAAGATAATTGTTTTTTTAACCTTCGTTTTTGCGGTGGTAGTTATTCTTATCTCTCTCCTATACGGATTTAGTGTGTTTCTGAAAAACAAGAAAGCACTTTTAGAATCAGAAGATGCCACTGTTATTTCTAAAAAGAATGTTAATAACACTTCATTTATATCAAATTACTTTTTAAACAATACCAGCTTTTTAGTTGTGTTTAAGATGGATTCAAAAGCAGACAAAAAGTTTATGGTTTCAAAAAAAATCTATGATTCATTAGAAATTAATGAAAAAGGCATTCTTAATTATAAAGGAACAAAATTTATAGAGTTTATAAAAAGCGGAATTAACCTTTAAAATTACAAATAACGGAGATTTACCTAGGAAGGAAACAGCCTTCATATTTGTTTCTCATGATAATAAAACCGTATTTATGCCTAAAAAAGAGCTGAGGGAGTTTGTAAAGGTGCAGTTAAATCCTCATGTGACAAAAGAGGTTACTTTATCTCTTGATACAGGCTACTTTGGATACTACAGTACCTTAATTAAGGATTGGTACTGTGAAAGCGGAAACTATCAGATATTTGTAGGCTCCTCCACATATAGCTGCAGTCTTAAGGGAGGTATATATGTTAACAATCCGGAAAGACCTCAGCCAGATTTCAGAATAACAGCACCAGATTATTATGCTCTTTCAAATAATGAGTTTAAAGTTTCAAGGGAGGAATTTGAAGCAATCTATGGAAAAAGGCGTCATATAAGGGATGTACAGGCATCCAGACCATATACTTCAGAGAATACCATAGAAGATATAAGTCATACCTTCCTTGGAAAATTTATTAGACGCTATGCAAACAAAGTAGCCAAAGATGTGACTGAGAGTGCAAAGGAGCAGGAGGGAATGATGGCTTCAATGATTGGAGAAATGCCTTTTTTTACCATGGTAGCCTCCGGTGATGGTATGCTTTCTGAAGGTATGCTGGAAGGAGTATTGCATCGCCTTAATGCACATTACCTTAAGGGGCTGTGGAAGCTTTTAAAAGAGATAAGAAAATAGTATGTGGTATAATTATTCTTTCAATCATACCTTTAATTCAATACATTATGTAGAGAATTAACTTTCGTATAAGGAGATTTTACATGGATATAAGTATTAGATATGAAAAGCCCTGTGCAGAGGACTATGTGAGTTTGAGACTTCGTTCAGGTATGGGAAATAAGAATATGGAGAGGTGCAGAAAAGCTTTGGGAAATTCTATATTCACAGTGTCCATCTATGATAATGAAAAGCTTATTGGTTTTGGAAGAATAGTAGGAGACGAAGGTATAACCTACGTGGTAAGCGATATTATGGTGGATGAAAATTACAGAAGAATGGGATTTGCCGATGAAATAATGAAAGCCATAGACAATTACTTTGAAGAAAACACTTTTGAAGACAGCTATATATGCCTTATAGCCAACTATCCTGCTGATTTGTTATATAATAAATATAATTTTGAATACTTGCCGGATAATAAGTGTGGAATGCTTCGAAGACAAAACCCAAGAGAAAATAGAAGGGAATAAGATAATATTTTTTATTAAAACCTGCTAGATTAATTGATTTTACAGTTAATCTAGCAGGCTTTATTTGTTTTTAGGAAAATATAATAATATAAATGTTAACTATAGATGTTTGGTTTTTCTACTTTAGTAATAGTATTCCTAATAAAAGAACTGGTAAAAATCCAAGAATTAAATAAAGCAATCCGAATTTATAAGGTATTAAGTTATACAAACTTTGTATTATTATAGAAAATATATTAAAATATGTAATACAATTAATGCAAATGCATAGATTGATGAAAGATGTGATACAGTCATATTTTTTAGAAACGAAGGGCAATGAAATCACAGTTGTGTATAAGTAATTTAATAATTATTTAATATCAATATCGTGGGGAAAGGGTGTTAGTAATGATTGAATATGGTAGAAGTATAAGGTGGTTTAACGACTATAGAGATGAGATAGCGTTTTCGGACTTGCACAAATTTAGTTTTATGCAGATCTGGTTTATGAAAGGAGAGCTGCTTCTTGATATTGCTCATATTGATGATTACAACCATCTGGAGAAGATTATTAAAGTGAAGTTTTCTAAATGTATTCATATTGCAGATAAGCATTTTAATGTAAAACATGAACATCTTCCTATAGGACAAGGTGAGCTTGACTTTGAGGTGGTTTTCAACACTTGTCTAAAAGGATATACGGGGAAAATAATATTTGAAGTAGTTGACACAGATGAAGAAATTATAAAATTTAAAAGTTTAATCCAAAGGATATTTGAAAGCCGATAAATCTTTAAAATCGTATAAGAGTTAAAATGTCTATAATATTTATTTTCTTATAAATACCTACTTTATTTTGTATGATTTCCTTGATAAGTCTACTTTAAACAGGATTTAACATAATCAATAGGTACATCCATTCTCGCAGCAGTTTCTTCAATTGACATACCGCTGTCTAAGAATCTTCTGACAACCATAAGCATATTTTCACCAACTTCAATAATATGCATATCCGGATCATAGAAACGAATAACACGCTGTCCCCAAGGATGTTCTATAATGGGAAGGAAAAAGGCTGCTGTAACCCCATTATAAATCATGATCAAAAGATAATAAGCATTGATGGAGGAAATGTTATTAAATCAGAAGGCCAGCTGAATGCTCTAATAATTAATGGAAATAATTTTACTTACCACAGTGTTGATAACTTTCCTAAAGGTATTATTACAGAAGACCAGAAAGGTAATTCAAATACAATACAGATAACCTGGATGGATAATGCTATAGAAGTATTAGAGGAAGGGGATGAATTCAGTTTCTGCAGACATTTATCCTCTAATCATGAGCTTTGGGTCAAAAAGGATAAGATTTTTAAAGCTAGAGACGGTATGAGGTGTTATGACTGTACAGATTATTATGTACCGGTGAAAAAAGGTGACATAGTTTCAATTGTAGAAAGAGCAACTAGTAAAACACTGATAAAAAAGAACGGTACAATTGGATGGATACTAAATAGTTCAATTAATTTTGAATAATATGTAATTTATAATTATCTTATTAAGAATAAATAACTTGATAATATTTATAAGCTATTTCTTAAAATTATTAAGCTGCAACCCACAGTTGCGAACTTTCCAAGTATAGATGCTGGATTGCAACCTGCATTACAGCTAATATAAAGACATAAATAACCTTGAAGGGAGAAATTATATGACGCTAGGAGAAAGATTACAGAAGCTCAGAAAGGAAAGGGGGTTGTCTCAGGATCAGGTTGCAGAGCAGTTGGATGTTTCAAGGCAGGCAGTTTCGAAATGGGAAAGGGATGAGGCTGTGCCTGAAATAGATAAAATCATAGCCTTAAGCAGAATTTTCTCAGTAAGTACTGATTATATTTTAAAGGATGAGGTTAAGGAGACCATTGAACCACGAACTCAATTATGTACTACGTCACGTTTTGTAAAATTTATTAAAACAAAGTGGTATTTTATAGGCTATGTGGTAGGTGCATGGGGGATCTGGGATTTTGCGAATGCTGCCATTGCATATATAACTCTTAACAGCGTAAGAGATTTTATCGGAAACAGTAATATGCCTATAACACGAGCATCACAAACTGTAAGCAATGCTGCCGATACCTTTATAGGAAATGGAAATATGCCAATACCTTTTGAATTAATTAGTGTACTTAAAATTCCTATGACCTCCTTATGGATATTAGTAGTGTTAGCAGCTTTCAAGATAATTGCCGGAATTATTATAACTGTTTTTGGGAAAAAGCACTGCATTAAGAAACAAAGTGGAAGGACAGCATGAATATGAATAATAGATTTTTTTTAATGGGTATTCAAGTATAGTTCAACTTGTATTTTTATTTTTTATAATTATTATAATCATGATAATTGTAAAGTTAATTAAGGGTTTTGCGGAATGGATTAGAAATAATAATTCGCCAAGAATAAATGTACAAGCAACCGTTATTGCTAAGCGAGATATGATATCACATAATAATATGGGAAATAATTCCATAAACCATTCTACTTATACAACCTACTACACTACCTTTCAATTGGAAAATGGCAGAAGACTAGAATTTTGTTTAAAGGGTAAAGAATATGGAATGCTTGCAGAGGGAGATATTGGAAGTCTTACATTTCAGGGTACAATATATATATCATTTGAAAGACAAGGCATATATTAAAAAATGAAAATAAAAGTGATATGTATAAATTGAAATGTTTAATAGTGAAGGAAAAAAGGTGATTTTATGAGTATTTCCAAAGATAATATTATATTTATAATTTATGTGATCAATCAGGAAAAAAGTAGGTTGTTTTATGAAAAACTATTAGGGTATAAACCTGTTTTAGATGTTCCCGGAATGACAGAATTTCAGCTTTTCGACAGTGTTAAGCTAGGTATAATGCCTACAGAAGGAATCATGAAGATTCTTGAAAATAAAATCCCTGATCCATCTCAGGCAAAGGGAATACCTAGGAGTGAAATATATATGTTTGTTGATAATCCGGAAGATTATTATGCAAGGTTAGTTTCTGCAGGAGGAAAGGGAATCAGTAAGTGTGAACTTAGAAATTGGGGAGATTATGCAGCTTATGGCTCTGACTTAGATGGTAATATAATTGCCTTTGCAAAGAAAGCTTCTGAATAAAAGGTGTTTACTTTTAATTAATTTGAAGAAAAAGGAAATACAAGGAGCTGCATTCTCCCTTTTAGTACACAGTAATCAATGAAGGTTTAGATTTATAAAAGGCTTATTTAAGATCTTTTATTACATTTGCCATGGCTAGAGCCAAGTTGTCATTATTAGAGTTATCCCTAATAAAGTCTAGCTCCTTTTCATTAGTAACTATTTTATTAATTCTTCTTTTTCTTTAGGAGTTACTGAAAATTTTATTACTTCCTCTAAGGGTATCTTTTTTATATCTCTAGTTTCTTCTCCATATCCTATGGATGCGTGGCCTCTGTATTTTAAGTAAATAGAATCCTTAGTTAATATGAGATTTACCTTGTCAGCGATATCTCCGCCAGCTCTTGTGAGCATGTTGCCTATAAAATTTGCGGCAACATCCTTATTTGTTACTGGCTTTCTGGTTGTAATTTTCATTACGATATCTTCATCGCTTAAATTTAAAGTAAACATCAAACACCTCCTGTATTTATATAATTATTAATTGTACTTATAATTATATTCCAAAACATTCCAGAGATATACTGCCATAAATTTACATAGCATTAATGCTTATTGGGTAATTATTGACATATAATAACTTATAATTTTAGTTTTGATAATAAGGATCTTTTATGAAAGTGAGTGGGTATATTATGGGAAGGTATATTTCTATGTTAAGGGGGGAAATGTAGGAGGAAAAATAGAATACCTATGGAGGAGTTAAAAAAGATCTTTGAAGAAAATGACTTCATGGATATAGTAACCTATATAAACAGCAGAAATATAATTTTTATAATTTTTTGGTCAGCTCCAATAAAAAACTTTTCAAGGACAAGGTGGTCAAAGGTAGTTGGATCTTCCTTATATAATAGTATAACAATCAGAAACGCCAATACAGTTAAAAAGATTTTGGAATTTGTTAAATAAAAATAAAAGAAGCTTTTATAATGAATAATAACACTACGCAAATTACAATTGACATACAGATCCTTATAGCTAATGGGATGCTGCACCAAAGTAACGAATTGCTTTTGCTCTGGGCTACAATACCATTCTTGCAGGGGATGGGAACAGTATCTATGATACAGATTACTTAAAGGCTCAACATACCATTGAGCATCATAACAATGTACTTAGTGGGATTAACCTTAACATTAGATGTATTTAAATTGATTTCCATTTTGTTCTATAGCTCCTGGATTATTTGATTAACCTTAACAATAGGTATGCTTAAATTCAACAAGGTTGCTGGTAGTTTTTTAATTAAGCGATTAAACTATATAACAAGATGAAATAAATGTATATTGTTCTAATTTGTATAAAATATAACAAAGTTATCTTGTTTATTTACCTAAATAGGATATAATTGAATTGCATAGCAAATCTTCACAGCAAATAAAAAACTATACAATACAGTATAAATAAGGCTAATATCATATAAGATACAGGTATAATAAAAGTCTTATAAAGACATAAAAATATTTGTTTGTGAAGATATATTTTTAACAATATCGGAGGTATTAAAATGTCGAAAGTTTTCTCGTCACTAGCTCTTGGTAATTTAAAATCGAAAAACAGATTTATGATGGCACCTATGGAAAATGGATTAGCTGAAGTAGGTGGTGAAGTAAGCCAGAGGCTTATTGACTTCTTTGCAGAAAGAGCAAGAAATGAAGTTTCTATAATCATTACCGGATCAATAGGTATATCCCCTGAGGGAAGAGGTCTTCCAACTCAGTTAAGCATTTATGATGATAAATTCGTACCGGGTTTGAAAAGGTTGACGGATGCAATACATAACGAAGGTGGAAAAATTGGAGCTCAGCTTTACCATGCTGGTAGACAAGCTTCTGAGGCAGTAACAGGAATTCAGCCTATAGCACCAACTGCCATGCCTTGTGCAATTCTTGGGAATAATCCTAGGGAAATGACATCGGAGGATTTTGCAGATATAAAAGAGAAGTTCAAGAAGGGGGCAGAAAGGTCTATAGAAGCAGGTTTTGACCTTGTAGAAGTACATTTTGCTCATGGATATCTCCTTCATAGCTTCTTATCTCCACACAGTAATAAAAGAACAGATGAATACGGTGGTTCTTTAGAAAACAGAATGAGATTTCCAATGGAGGTATTAAAGGAAGTTATTGAGGTATGCAGAGGTAAGGTTCCTGTAACTATAAGGATAAGTGCCGATGAATATTTAGAGGATGGGCTTAAATTTAATGAAGTTAAATATATATGCAGAAAAGCAGTGGAGCAGGGAGTTGAGGCAATCAGCTTAACAGCAGGAAGCTATGATGCAGTAGAATATACCATTCAACCTATGTTTGTTAAACAAGGTTTCTTAATTCCTTTTGGAAAGGAGCTTAAAGAAGAGGTTGATGTTCCTATAATTATGGCAGGCAGACTTAATAGTGCTCAGCTTATAGACAATATTATTGAGGAAGGGTATGCAGATATGGTTGCTATAGGCAGAGGCCTTATAGCAGATGAAAATCTTATTGTTAAGATGAGAGATAAAAGGTATGATGAAATACGTTACTGCGTAGCCTGTAATCAGGGCTGCATTGATAAGGTTCTTGTAGGACAATCTGTAAACTGCCTTGTTAATGCAAGAGCTGGATATGAAGTAAATAGAAATGTGGAAAAAGCAGAAAAAGTTAAAAAGGTTGTTATTATAGGAGCAGGACCCTCAGGGCTTGAAGCTGCAAGAGTAGCAAAGCTAAGAGGCCATGATGTAACTGTAGTAGACAAAGATAATAGGATTGGTGGTAAGCTGGATATATTAGCAGCACCACCGGAAAAAGAAACCTTTTTATTCTTTAGAGATTACCTCTTTAATGAATTTATAAGACTTGGAGTTAAATTCGCTCAAAAGGAAGTAAAGGTAGCTGAAGATATTAAAGATTTAAATCCTGATGCGGTGATTATAGCAACAGGAGCTGTACAAACTGTCCCACCTATCAAAGGGGTAGACGGTAGAAATGTTGTCATGGCAGAAGATGTTCTTACAGGTAAAGTAGAAGTAGGAAAAACCGCAGCTATTATCGGAGGGGGACTTGTAGGAACAGAAACTGCCAAGTTTTTGGGAGAAAAAGGTGTTAAGATACATATAGTGGAAATGATAGATGCTATAGCAAAGGATATTGGAGCAACCTACATAGGCCATTTATTTAAAGTGCTTGAGGAAATGAAGGTAGAGCAGCATGTTAAAGCTAAAATATTAGAGATCACTGAAGAAGGAATAATACTTGAAGATATGATGCTACCCGTTGATACTGTCATTATTGCTGCAGGGTATAAATCTAATGACAGTATTGTAGAGGATATTAAAGAAAACTTTAGTGAGGTATATACTGTAGGAGACGTAAATAGAGCAAGAAGGATTATAGATGCAGTAGAAGAAGGGTTTAATGCTGCATGTCTATTATAAACTTAGATGTACTCTTTTAATATGATTAGTGTTTTACTATAATTATATGTTGATTCAATTATTTCCAGTATTTATAAGCAAACTAATATCTATTTATTTGCTTTGAATATTTAGGCTAAGTCTAAAAACATTTATCAAGAAAGCAGATTATATGAGGACAGAGGATAGACTCTTTGTCCTCTTTTTGTATACATTCTTTTGATTAACGGAGGGTTTATGGTTATAGAATTATCCTTAGAGGAAAAAGAAAGGTTCATAAGAGAGAATTATATAAAAAAGTTCAGACTATCAAGAAAAAATGCGAGATGATTAAAAAAATACAGGCTATTAATAATAATGCAAAGGCTAATCCTTAAAAGCTGGTAGCAGTTGAGGGGATATGGGCGGCAGGAAAGTTCCTTAAATATAATACCAGTATAAAGTCCGTTGCTTTGGATTTAAGCTTTATTGTTACTATTGAAGCATCTAAAATTATGATTGATATAATAGAAAAGGCTGAAGAAGCACATATTGTATCCACATCTACCTTTAATAAAATTTCTGAAATTATTACTTCCGCATGGATTTTTGCTCTTGGGAGATTTCCTCTGAAAAAATTAGAGGATTTAAACCCTGAAAGTCATGAAGTAATCATAGTATTAGATGGATTAGAAATACCGGGAAATATAGGTACAATTATAAGATCCTGAGACGGAACAAATACTGACACTGCTATCATATGTAATAAAAACAAGGATTACACATTCTAAAATATTAAGAAGTAGCCAATGCACCTGCTTTAAAGTCCATATTGTTGAGGATGAATACCTAAAGGTAATTCAATGGCTCATTGAAAATGATTACGGAATTATACTAAATGTGGGAATTGCGGCCGCTCTTATACTTTACGAGTCTGCTATCAAAAGGAATAATGGTAACAGGGTATTAGTTAATGATTATAAGTTTAAATAATTATTGTATTTGATACTTATAAATTATTAAAAATTAAAGTATAAAGCTATTAAGTATGTACTGATAAAGAAGATAAATATGTTATTAAAAAGTTAAAATAGTACCATTGAACAGGAAAAAATTTAGTGATAGTATGAAGCTGTATTGAGAGAAAATAATTTTTGTAAATGAAATTACAGGGAGAGATTGATAGCATGAAAGAAATGGGAAGAGGATTAATTGTATCATGTCAGGCCCTTGCGGATGAACCTCTGCACAGCTCTTATATAATGAGCAGAATGGCTGCGGCAGCTAAAGAGGGAGGAGCCATAGGAATAAGAGCAAACAGCATTGAAGATATTGCTGCTATAAAAAAAGAAGTAGATTTGCCTATAATAGGAATAATAAAAATTGATTATGAAAATATGAAGCCATATATAACACCAACTATGAAGGAGGTTGATCAGCTTGTTGAAGCTGGTGCTGATATAATAGCTGTGGATGCTACAATAAATCAGGAGGAAGAATTTTTAAAGGAAATATTTAAAAAGTATCCTGAGCAAAAGTTTATGGCAGATGTATCCACTATAGAAGAAGGCTTAAGAGCAGGAGAGCTTGGATTCCATTATGTTGGAACTACTCTTGTAGGGTATACAGACCATTCTAAGGGGATTAATAATTTCCAGGTATTAGATGCTTTAATAAAGGACTGCAAAGCTAAAATAATAGCAGAAGGAAATTTTGATACTCCTGAAAAGGCTGGTATTGCTATGAAAAAAGGAGCATATGCAGTGGTAGTAGGCTCTGCCATAACAAGACCACAATTGATCACGAAGAAATTCCATGAGGAAGTAGTAAAAGCACTATAATTGTTTTGAGGTAGGGATATAAATCTCTATCTCTTTTATTTATACTTTTTTAGTGTAATTCTATATGTATAAAGGGTATAAAAGTAACAGATTAACTTTTGAAAATGTGTATTTATGAATAGATTGACTGTGTTGATAGAGAGTAAACTTTATGATATGATACTTTTAATATTAACAAAAAAGGTAATTGTGATAACTATGATACAGATAGGTCTAATACTATTTTTTAATTTAAATGATTAGGAGATGATTGATTATTAATATTATTTTTAAAGAAGTCTGCAGAGAAAATTGGGAAGCTTGCGTAAATTTAAAGGTCTCTTCTGAACAAAATTCCTTTGTGGCACCAAACTGGTATTCAATTTTGCAGGCAGAATTTGAAGATGAATTATATCCTTTAGGTATTTATGCCGGTGAAATTTTGATAGGTTTTTTAATGTATGAGCATGATTTAGAGGATGATGTCTGGGGATTATCCAGGCTTATGATCGATGAAAAGTATCAAAATAAAGGTTATGGGAAAGCAGCTGTTATAAAACTCCTAGAGATTTTAAAAGACAAGCTAGGAAGTATAAGCTTTTTTACAAGTGTTGAACCGGAAAATATTATTGCAAAGAAAATGTACAGAAGCTTAGGTTTTGATGAAACAGGAGAAATTCTGGAAGGTGAAGAGCTTATGGTAATAAAGCTGTAGTTTTCATAATAATCCATAGTAACTAATAAGCCATCCTCATCATAGAATATTATAAAAAATATGAGAGGATAGAAATAAATGCCTTTTAATAGGGAAACTACCGGCAATCAGCAGCCCTTTTATAAATACGTGCTGGCAAATCTGAGATTAAGAGAGGGTAAATCCACAGACGCAAAGGTAATAACAGTGATTCCGCCGGGATCTAGGGTAGAAATACTGGATGAGGATGATGAATGGGATAAGGTAAGATACGATTCTCAGGAAGGATATGTATATAGGTTTTATTTATCTACAAGTAAATATCCCTGGAGCAATTTAAATTTAAGGGAAGGGGATACCCCTTTAGCTCAAACAATTACTATCATACCTAAAGGTGCAAGGGTAGAAGTAATAGACAACCTGGGAGATTGGAGCAGAGTGAATTATAATGGACAACTAGGTTATGTGTTTAATTATTTTTTATCTGATGACGGTATTCAGCCGGGAAGCTTGGATTATTCGAACTTTTATAGCAACATGAACAGTTTTGTGAATGAAAATGCTGTTAAAAGTCCCACGGATTATCTTCTCACTACAGATCTTAGAAATAAGCTCACCTATGTTTTTAAAAGAAATAATGGAATATGGCAGCAGCTTTATAAATGGGAATGTACTGTAGGAAAACCAAAAACTCCAACCATAACGGGAATATTCTTTATTAACGGAAGAAAACCCTCTTTCGGAACCTCTGCATATTTAGTAAAATATGCTACTCGAATCAGGGGACCTTACTACTATCATTCAATCCTGTACAATTCTACCGGTGAGTATGTAATTGACGGAAGGCTTGGGATGGCTCTAAGCCATGGATGCATACGACTGGCCACTGAAAATGCTAAGTGGATATATGATAATATTCCCAATGCCACTACTGTAGTAATTCAATAATAGATGGAAGTATATAACTGTTAGACCTAAATTAATGAAACTCTAGATAAAGAATATGAAAAAGGGCAAGTCAACTTGTCCTTTTTACTTTTAATTCACTAGATGATAAGGTGCAGTATTATTAAAATTTATTAGTGCACTCTATTTGTTTGCTTTACCGGAAATATGCTCAATATTTATTTCTATTACTTTCACTCTTGAACTGGAATTTTTAATATATTCACTGCCTTTTTGTATATAATCCGGTGAATACTTCTTTATAAGCTCTAAAAGATATTTATTCTTTTCACTATCAGAAACTTCCTTAGCTTTACCAAATATTATTACACTATCATACATTGTACTGAATCTATCAGGCAGGATACTTGCGTTGCAAACTACAGAGAAGGATACCTTGTCATTATTTTTTATATTATCTAATTTACAACCACTAGCAGCACAGTGAAGGTATATCGAAGTGTCGAAATAAATATAATTTACTGGGACTCCATAGGGGTATCCATTGTCACCTACTGTTGATAAAATACCGTAATCACAATTTTTTAATATTTCTATTGCTTCAGCAAGTTTTAATTTTCGTTCATTTCTTCGCATTTCCTTAAACATAAATTCATTCCTTTCTTATTAATTGATTATCTATTTTCATTTTTAGTTTGAATCATAATTTATGAAACATAATCTTTAAATAAAATTACATATTGATAATATTTTTATTGTAAGTAATATGAAATAAATGTAAAATTATCAAGGTAAACAAATTTTGTGTTGGAATTATATTTTTATCTATTATTGTACTTTATAGAATATAAAACAAATACAGTAATAGATGAAACTTAACAGCATAATTTTAAAATATTAAAAGCAGAATGATATGATTATCAAATAAAAAAATGGAAGAAAGAGACTGATTTATATGTCAAAAAACACAGAAAATAGCTATCAACAAAGAGATGTTTGTATTGATAAAAATGAGAGCTCATGGAATAAGGAAAGCTATAATGCTTGGATAAATAGATTTGGTGAGCCAAAGGAAGCGGCAAAAAAATAATTAAATATCCAATAAAAATGGTTTCAACCATATATAAAAGCATCGGCAATGTAGAAGGAAAAAGGATTATGAACCTTATGGGCTCTAATGGCATAAAAGCAGTGGCACTAGCTTTATTAGGAGCGGAGGTAACTGTTGTTGACTTTTCTGAAGAAAACAAAAGATATGCCCTGGAGCTTGCGAAAGAGGCAGAGGTAAAAATAGAGTATTTATTATCAGATTTACTTAAGCTTACTGATGAGAAATTATGGGGTAGCTTTGATATTGTATTTGCTGAAATGGGCATACTTCATTATTTTTCGGATTTGAAACCTTTTATGAGCATGGCTTATAAGCTTTTGAAAAAGGATGGTGTATTTGTTATCAGAGATTTTCATCCCGTATCCACAAAGCTTATTTCTTCAAGAGGAAGCACTGCTAAGATAAGAAAGCATAAGGTGGATGGAGATTATTTTGATAAATCCCTTAAAGAAAAGCTGGTATCATACTCAAAATATTTAAATAACCAGGAGCAGCAGGATAAAGTCCTTCTTCGCCTCTGGAATTTAGGTGAAATAGTTACCGGTATAGCTGACAGCGGCTTAGTAATTCAAGGTTTAGAAGAGGAGCCTAATTTATCCTCAGACACCTTTGATAAAGGTATTCCTAAGACCTTTGTAATTACAGCAAAAAAAATAAGGTAGGGTTATTA
>NZ_CCXI01000035.1 GCF_000820705.1 Clostridium polynesiense
TGGCATATTTTTCTCTGAAGAGGCAGTGCCATGAATAAAAAATACAGTCCTATTACTAAGAATATTAAATTTAAAATAAAATTGGATATATTAAAGGTTTTAAAAATTCCCTATATTCAATAATAATGTCGAACATAGGGAATTTTAAAATGACATGTCAAGAGAGCCTTCTATTTATCTTCAGTGTCAAACAACTTCCACTTAGAGCCAACACCATTTCTTTTTTTATCACTTGTACGCCTGTATATGTCAACTTGGTATTCTAGCTCCTTATAATTAATTGTAGTTTTCTCTTTAACCTTATTTTCAATTTCCGTAACTGAAATTCCATCTACTAAAAGATTAGAGTCTTTTTTAACTTTAAATTCTTTGCTATTTAAGACCTCTAGGCTTGATGTGCCATTTTCTTTTGGAATACTAACAGACAATTCTAAAATATAGTCCCCTGATTTATTAAATTTAGAATTAACATAATACGTTGCAACACTATCATCAACATGACCAAAAATAACAGTAGCCTGTTTTTTTGTGTCAAATATAGGTGTCTCATCGTTGACTGCACTACTACAACCTACAAAAAGCATTGTTAAAGAAAATATAAATAGTAATAATATTTTTTTCAAACACTTCACCCCCGTTAAGGTTTACTATTAATTATACATAAACAATGGCAAGTATTAAACATTATTTATCATTTATGTTATGCATAATTCTATCCACTTAGATTTCATTTCTTAAACATTTCAGCCCCCGCAATATATCGTATATTATTTATTTTATATGTGTTATAGTATAAATATATTATGTATAAAATTGTAAGTTAATACAAAATAAGTTATGCGCTTATTATGTATGAGGATTAATTAATTGAAAAGTTAGTTCTATTAAGAAGAGGTTTAAATGAAAAAAAGATATAAGCAGGAAGAACTTAATAGAGCCTTAGATATGTTAGAAGAGGGTTATACCTATTCAGAGGTTTTAAAAGAAATCCAGTTAAACAAAAGCATACTTGCAAGAGAAATGAGAAAACGTAAAAATGTAAAAGCTAGAAAGAATATTGAAGATTACAGAATATCTTTACTTAAATAAGTGGCAAATATGTATTTGTCCGCTTTTTTATTGAGTAAAATAATTTATTTAAATGGTTAAGCCTTTTTATTAAATAGTAGTTCTAAATCCTTAAGTCCCTGAAAAACTTCTTCTTTTGAAAAATCTCCTTGATTTAATTCCTCTTCGCTCTTTTCCATCAGGGAATCATAAAAATCCAGTGCAATTTTATAATTTTCTTGAGATGTATTATTTTTCAATTCTTGAAACAGAATGTTTTCTGCCTTGTTATAGCTCTTTTTAAGAATAAGACCCTTTAAGATAATGGGGAGCAAATCTGATGAAGTGGCATCCTTTAAATTTATCACTTCTGTGCTGCCTTCCTTTTTCTTCATTAAAGTTTTTCCAATATTTTTTCCTAGTTCGGTGATTAATTTCTCAATATTCATATTGTTACCTTCTTATTGCGTTTTGATTTAATTATAAACTTTGTTTCTTTAGAATAAAACATTTTAATTTAAATACTATTACATTTTATGGTGATTCTAGATAAAAATATTTCATAACAATCCACACATTTCCTCCATAATATTAACCTATAATTATTATCAATAAATAATCATAATATTTGGAGGAGATGAAATGAATAGAAAAAATATTATTATAAGAGTTACGCTCACATTAGGATTAATTTTATTTGGGTATATGATGATAGGGGCTCCCATTATGGATCATATGCAGACAGTAAATAATAATTCTTATAGTGAAAATCCGAGAATGACTAGAAATTCAAATACACAAAAAAATATCAATACACAAAAAGATGCTGTTTCTAATACTCCACTGCCAATTCCCGCACTTCTAGAGGATAAAAATGCGGATCCCAATGTAGCAGATTTTACTTTAGAGCCTCAGGAAGGTGTAACCTCCTTTGCTCCTAATATCCAAACAAAGACAATGGGATATAACGGAAGTTATCTTGGACCTGTTATTAGAGTTAAAAAAGGTGAACAGGTAAACATTCATGTAAACAATAAATTAAAAGAAGCTACCACAGTCCACTGGCATGGTTTGGAGGTAGAGGGTGAAGATGACGGAGGGCCTCATCAAGGTATACAGCCGGGAACAGCTTGGGAGCCAAGCTTTACTATAGATCAGCCTGCAGCAACCCTGTGGTATCATCCTCACACTAAAGGCAGTACAGCTACACAGGTTTATAAAGGATCAGCCGGGTTATTCTATATAGAAGATGATCTGTCAGAGAGCTTAAATATACCCAAGGAATACGGAGTGAACGATATTCCTTTAGTAATACAGGATAGAAGCTTTAACAGGGATGGGAGCTTACTATATAACTCTAACATGATGGATGGAGCTACAGGAGATACAGTTATAGTAAATGGAGCAGTTAAGCCTAATTTAGATGTTAAAAGGAATAAGGTGAGATTTAGAATAGTCAATGGTGCTAATGCAAGTAACTTTGATTTAAGTCTGGATAATACAGATGACTTTTCACAAATAGCCTCAGATGGTGGGTTTTTAGAAAAGCCTGTAAAGCGAAACAATATAATTCTTTCACCGGGAGAAAGGGCAGAGGTTATAATTGACTTTTCTAAGTATGAAAAGGGAACTCAGATATCACTTATAAATAACAATGAAGCAATAATGAAATTTAATGTCACGGAAGAGGGGAATGATACTACAGAAATCCCCAGTACTCTGGCAAAAGTTGAAAGGATGACTGAATCACAAGCATCTCAGGTAAGAAACTTTGAACTTCAAGGTATGGGGAGAATGGTATCAATTAACGGCAGAAAGTTTGATATGGATAGAATAGATGAAAGTGTAAAGGTTGGAGATACAGAGATTTGGGAAGTTGAAAATCCAGGAGGTATGATGCATGAAATGGGACATCCATTCCATATTCATGGTACACAATTTCAAATTCTATCCAGGGATGGAAAAGCTCCTTTACCAGAGGAAAGTGGATGGAAGGATACTGTATATATTGAACCTAATGAAAAAGTAAGGCTTATAGTTAAATTTAATAAAAGAGGTACCTTTATGTATCACTGTCACATCCTTGAACATGAGGACGCAGGGATGATGGGACAATTTAAGGCAGAATAATTAGCAGTTTATGTGATAATTCAGACTGATAACAATAAAGAAAGGCCGAATACCAGTAGCAGTATAGTGCTTGGTGTTCAGCTTTTTTTGTTATTCTTTATTTTATTTTTATTTCAATCATAGTCACATACTCTTCTATTCTCATGATACATAAATCATTTATGCCCAGCTCATAAGCATATCCTTCTAATTCTAAATCCTGCTTTCTGCAGTAATCTAAAATTCTTTCATAGGTTGAAGTCAAATCACTGAAATCTCCTACATGAAAGGCACGTATATAGTTTCCCTCCGGCCTTGTATGATTGCTCTTTTTATTTCCTGTGTTAGAAAAAATGCCTTCTGTATGATTATAAATCCCTTTATACAGATTAGAGGAAGCAGTGAGGGTTCCTAACTCTGTGTTGAAAAGATGATGGGGGAGGGACTTCCCATGATCAATCATCGCTTCCACATAATTTTCATTAACTAAGGTAATAAAATAGTTCTTTTGCTTACAGTGTACTATCTTTATAGAACTTATATCTTCTGAAAGGTATCCCGTTTGTACCTGCTTCATTTTCAGCAGATTTTTGATTTCCTTAAGCTCTGCGATTTTGTCATCCACCTGCTTTTGTTTATCTTCCAGAAGCCTATGAAAAGCCTCAGGACTCCTTTTATCCATGTATGCCTTAATAT
>NZ_CCXI01000036.1 GCF_000820705.1 Clostridium polynesiense
CCTTTTATCCATGTATGCCTTAATATCTTCCAGGGACATATCAAGCTCTCTCAAAGTAAGAATCATCTCAAGAGTAGAACCCTGAGAAAGAGAATAATACCTATATCCGTTTTCTTTTTTTTATCGCAGGAGAAAACAATCCGATTTTATCATAAAAATGCAGAGTGCGATTGCCTATTTCATGTAAATCAGCATACTGCTGAATGGTAAATAATTCATCCCTCATTTTTTTAATCTCCTTATTGACTTTACAGTTAGTGTATAGTTTATCATACACTTTGAGCAGGTAAAATACAAGCTTTAACGGAGGTGTATGATATTGAAATATCGTAAATTTAAAATAAGTGATGAAACTTTATTAGCAGAAATTATCCGAGATACCTGGGGATATAATCGACTTAGTAAAAACCCTGAGGTTGCCCTTTTGATGGGAAAAATCTATTTATATAGCTGTTTATGCAGTCAGAACTACAATCTCGTTGCTGAAGAAAAGGGGAAACCTGTTGGAATTATAATGGGAAATTCACATAAAAAGCCGGAAAAGCTAAATTTAATCTACAGGTTGAAGCAGCTGTACTATTATACAAAAATGAAGAGGTATAAGGAAGGTGAATTCATTCTTAATCTTTTTAAAGGTTTTGAGCGTCTTGATAATGAGATGCTTAAAGAGATAGGTAAAAGCTATGACGGGGAGCTTGTTTTCTTTGTTACAGATGAAGCTATACGTGGACAGCATGTTGGTACGGGACTATATAGAAGCCTAGTGGAGGAATTTAAAGCAAACAGCTCCAAACTAATCTATGTTTATACTGATGACAGCTGCAATTATGGATTTTATGAACATCAAGGATTTAAAAGGATTAATGAAAGGAAACAGGTTGTTTATAACCACCACTTTCAATTTTATGTTTACGAAAAGGAGCTTATTTAGATGAAATCAATTGAAAATCAATTTTGGAAATATGTAATACCCAGCATGATCACAGTGCTTCTTGGAGGTACCTTTGCTTTTGTTGACGGTATTTTTATAGGACAGGGAACCGGTGATTTAGGTCTGACAGCTGTAAATTTAGTAGCTCCTGTGGCTGCACTGGTAACGGCTTTAGCTGCTGGAATAGGTATGGGTGGCTCTATTGTAATGTCTACCTGTGCAGGAAACAAAGACGAGGAAAATATGAGAAAAGCCAGAGATGTTACTATTACTTTGCTTTTTATTATATCAGTGATAATCTTTTTAACAGGAAGCTTTTTTAGCAAACATATTACATCTTTGCTTGGTGCTAAAGGGGATATATCTCAACCTGCCTTAGATTATCTGAAAATAGTTCTGACCTTCGGCTGCTTTCAGATGTTTTCCAGCGGTCTGAGTAATCTGGTTATCAATTCAGGTAAATCAGTACTTGCTATGTCTGTTATGGTGGGAGCTCTTATTCTCAACATAATCCTTGACGGATTATTTGTTCTGGTTTTTAAAATGGGTACTTTAGGAGCCGCTCTTGCAACAGTTTTGGGACAAGCGGCATCAGCAGTTGTTTATTTTATCATTCTCTTTGGAGATAAGAAAACCCGTCCTGTTTTCAGTGATTTGAAGCCACAAAAATCAATTGTTCAAAAGGTAGTTAGAACCGGTCTTTCTCCTTTTGGCGTTCAACTAGCTCCTTCAATTGTAGTTATGTGCATAAACTATGCCTGCGTATGGACTAGTGGACAGGATACTCTTGCTGCTTTTGCTGTGATGAATCAGCTCATTCTTGCAATACAGATATTATTTACCGGAATAGGGAATGGAATACAGCCTATTATAAGCTACTGTACCGGGAGTAAAAATAAGACAGGTGTTCAAAAGACCTTTAAAAAAGCAATAGTATTTATGAGCTCTGTAGCTGGATTTTTAATTATAGTACTGTACGCTGTACGTTTCAAAGTACCAATGCTTTTTAATGCTTCTTCTCAAGTAGCAGAAATGGTAGAGAGAGTACTGATTTACCTTCTGGTTATGATACCCTTTATCGGATTTAACCGGGTTTTGGTTCCCTTTTTGTTTGCATCAAGCAGGAATAAGGAAGCCAGTATCCTTACTTATGTAGAGCCATTAGTGATAACCCCTATATGTCTCCTGATATGCTGCCTTATTTTGAAATCTTATGGCATATGGCTAGCAATGGTGTTAGCACAGCTGATTCTATTTATGGTTGGTATATCTATTTTAAAGGCACAATGGAATAAGCATGATTTAATTTAGTGACTTTTATTTAGCATTATATATAATTAAATACATAGAAGGGAATTTATGGATAAAAATCTGTAAAAGAGATATTATGAGTAAGCAGGGTTTCTTATGATTAATTCCTTCTTAATGTAAATAATTTATTTAGAAGAAATACTGAAGACAATAAAAGGGGGAAAATATATGGTTATTGGAATAATGGGTGACAGCTGTGTGGGGAAATCCTCACTAGCTGAATGCATAAGTGAAAAAATCGGTGCAGAAATTATTACCGGAAAGGATTACCTGAGTTTAGCAAAAAGCGAAAGCATGGCAAAAGTGATTTTTAAGAAGAAGCTGAATTCTGCTTTATCAGAAGGAAATATCCTTTATGTTATTTCAGAAGAAGAACAGCTGTCCTTTTTACCGGAGCAAGCACTGAGGGTACTTGTTACTGCTGACTTGGAGACGATAAAGTTTCGTTTTTCTAAAAGAATGAAGGGAAATCTCCCTGAAGCTGTGAGCAAAATGCTGGAAAGAAAGTATGGCTTGTTTACAACGGAACGTCATGATATTTGTGTAACCGGTGAAGATGGAAGTATAGAGAAAAACTGCGAAGAAATTATAAAGCTTATAAAATAATTGGTATATTCGAAAAAACTCTTTAACCTGTAGTTAAGTTTCCTATAATATATTAAACTATAAATCCATTGGTATAGGCAGTAAAAGCGGTTATACTGAGTGTATAGGATCCTATAATACTACAGCGGAGTGATAATCAATGAAAAAATTACTAATCGGTGATATTATTTATAAGCTCAGAAAAGAAAAGGAAATGACTCAGGAACAGCTTGCAAATTTTATTGGAGTTTCTACAGCAGCAGTATCAAAATGGGAAAGCGGTATTTCCTATCCTGACATAACCTTACTTCCGGTTATTGCTACATTTTTTAACGTTTCTATAGATATACTTTTAGATTTTAAAACCGATCTGACAGATGAAGAGGTTATGGATATATATATGGAATGTGAAAAATTATTCAGTAGCGGTGAATTGGAAGAAACAGTAAAATTAAGTAGAGCCTATATAGATAAATATCCTTACAGTTATTTTTTAAAGTTTAGGATTGCTTTTTTATTTACTATGTATTCATGGAAAGCCCCAGAGGAAGAGAAGGGGATGAAGATGATAGGATATTCCATTGAGCTTTATGAGGATGTAGCAAAAAACTGCAGTAAATCAGAGTTAACAGAGCAGGCATTGTTTCAGCTGGGTGCTTTGTATCCAACTGTAGGTGATGCGCATAAAGCCATTGATGCCTTGAATAAGATACCAAAAAGATATATAGATCCTGATGTAATACTTGCAAATATATATATTGAAAAAAGTGAGTATAAAAAAGCTAGAGAAATACTTCAAAGCAAGTTATATAAAAATATAAATGATATTTCCCTTTTCTGCATGGGACTGGCAAATTCATATATCAGGGATGAAAGAGATTTAAATATGGCGGAAAACTATTATAAGTTATCTATTGATATAAAAAAATCTACTTCTCTTAATGGTAATTCCGGTTTGTCCTTATATACTGAATATCTGAATTTTGCTCAGGTTTATTTGAAGTTTAAGGAAAGAAATAAAGCTATGGATATGCTTATGAAAATGGTAGAGGACATTAGAAATCATGACATTAATAATCCTGAAAAGTTCAGTAGTATATGGTGTTTCAAAGATATTTTACAGGTAAAACGAACGATAACCATGAATTTATATGAAAATATATTTAAAATCCTTGAGGCTTCTGAATTTGATTTAATTAGAGAGGAAAAAGAATTTAAAGACATAATTAATGAACTAAAGGATTTAGATAGAAAATCCAATATAAGCAGATAATTGGAGATTTCTTTATAGGGATAATACTTTTATAAGTAATTAAAAAAAGATATAGAATTCATTTAAAATGTATCCTATATCTTTTTTACGTTTAAAGATGTTATAGTCTAATACTGTACTCTGTCCATTTTAAATTTCCATTCATGGAAAGGCTCAAGGCTTTTATCTCTGTCTATCTGCACCACATCTACTTGAAGCTCTGATGCATTCCCTCTAATAACATCATAAATATATTGGTCATCAAAATCTATATCCGCAGCATCTTCTCGGGTCGCACCGTAATAAAGCTTTTTAATCTTTGCCCAGTGGATTGCAGCAAAGCACATAGGACAGGGCTCACAGGAAGAATATATTTCACAGTCAGATAAATCGAATCTTCCAAGGATTCTGCAGGCCTTTCTTATTGCATTCATCTCAGCATGAGCTGTGGGGTCATTCGTGCTTATTACTTCATTGTGTGCTCTTGCTATAATTTTTCCGTCCTTTACAATAACTGCTCCGAAAGGACCACCATGGTTGTTTTTCATTCCCTCAAAGGCTTCTTCTATAGCAATTTTCATAAACTCATTCATTTTCACACCGCCTTATTTTTTATTAGAGTTAGTATGTGATAGATTTTAAAGTTTGTTTTTAATATCTATGTAATTGTATATAGAATATTTTGAAATGCCTAGAAAATTTGCTATTTTATCTCCTGCT
>NZ_CCXI01000037.1 GCF_000820705.1 Clostridium polynesiense
TAAAAAGGCTCCGGCGTCATTTAAGAACTGGACCGCTTCAATTTTCTGTTCCTTAGTCATAAGAGGAACAGGCTTTCCAACCCTTTTTACAGCCTCTTCTAACAAATCCTCCAGAAGCTCGTTTACATTTTGAGGGATTTTATCTGCTTCTTCAATATTTTCCTTATTTCCAATTAATGAGTTTAAACAGTTTTGGGCTATAGTTAATTCAGTGATATCATAATTTATTGAAAAAATCCCAATAGGTTTATTTTCTTTGCTTCTTATATATATAGTGCTGGATTTTAAAAGTCTTCCGTCCTTTGTAGTTGTAATATAATCTAATTTATCCTCAAGCTCTTCTGTACTGTGCTTTAAGGCATTTAATACTGCACGGGAGGCGCTGGCGTCAGTAGTTCTGTTTGTAACATTCCCGTTTTCTATAAATATAATAGGGTAGTCCACCTTATCAGTAGAAAGGTCATGTATAACTACTTCACAATTTCGCCCAAATTGTGCGGAAATACCCTTTGCTAATCTTTTTAAAAAATCTATATTTAAGTCATCTGCCATAAAAACCTCCAAGATTATTTATCCATAATTTTATATAAAATACAAATATTACATAATTAAGTATAGCAATAATTATTTTTATAATCAATACAATTTGCAAAAATAATATTTCCTTGCAAAAATTTTTTGACTTTTTTATATTTATCCTCATAGCATATTGACATTAATTACCTGTAAATGTAATATAAAGAAACAAAAGGAAATAATAGGAGAATGTATTAAATGGATTCAAATAGAATAAAATCCTTAATTGATGCAGCTGCCGGAAGGAAGAAAGCAGATTTAGTAATTAAAAACTGCAGCATAATAAATGTTTTCTCACAGGAAATAATTTATGGCTGCTTAGGTATAAGTGAGGGAGTATTTATTGGAATTGGAGATTATGAAGGAGAAAAGATAATAGACGGAGAGGGGAGATATTTAGTTCCAGGGCTCATTGATTCACATGTTCATATAGAATCCTCTTTGGGAACACCTTATGAATTTGCTAGAGCCGTAGTAAAAAGAGGTACCACTACCGTCATAGCAGATTGTCATGAGATTGCTAATGTTAAAGGGGTTAATGGGATAAAATACATGCTGGAAGCCAGCGAAAATATTCCTGTAAAAATTTATTTCATGCTTCCTTCCTGCGTTCCTTCAACTGCTTTTGAAACCTCGGGAGCAGTCTTGGAAGCAGAGGATTTAGAGGGGCTTATGAACCATGAAAGAGTCTTGGGACTTGGAGAATTAATGAATTATCAAGGGGTTACGTGCTGTGATACAGGGATTATTAAAAAGCTTGAGCTTGCATATAAATATAATAAGACAGTTGATGGTCATGGACCTGGAATTAAGGAAAAAGAGTTAAATGCCTATGCTTCAGCAGGGATACTTACAGATCACGAATGTTCCAGTGAATCGGAAGTGATAGACAGGCTCAGGAACGGTATGTATATTGCCATAAGAGAAGGCTCTGCAGCAAAGAATCTGCTGAATTTGGCAGGAACTGTAAATGCTTTTAATGAAAGAAGATTTACTTTTTGTACCGATGACAGGCATTCCAAGGATATTTTACAGGAAGGACATATAGATAATAATATCCGATTGGCTATAAAAGCAGGGGTTAATCCCATCACTGCAATTAGGATGGCTACCTTAAATTCTGCAGAGTGCTATGGACTTAAGAGGCTTGGAGCTATTGCACCGGGATATAAAGCGGATTTCATAATAGTTGATAATTTAATAGATTTTAATGTGCTAAGAACTTTTAAAGATGGTATAGAAATAAAACAGGATATTTGTTTACCTGAAAAGATATATGAAAAGGGATATGAAGATATATCTAAAAGCATTGATATAAAAGAATTTACTTTAGAAGACTTAAATATTAAGCTTTCCTCTGACACTGTCAAGGTTATTAAGCTTCTAAAACACAGCCTCTGTACTGAAACAGTGATAAGACAGGTTAATAGGGATGAAAAAGGCTGCTTTAAATATAATAAAGAAGCTGACATACTACCTATTTATGTATTTGAGAGACATCATGGAACAGGAAATATTGGTAAGGGCTTAATTGAAGGATATGGGCTTAAAAATGGAGCTGTGGCGTCTACAATAGCCCATGATTCACATAATCTCATTGTAATAGGGGACAGTAGGGAAGCTGTGAAATTAGCAGTGGAAAAAGTGGAAGAAATGGGGGGAGGACTTGTGGCTGTGAAATCCGGGAAAGTTATAGGATGTCTTCCTCTAGATATAGGGGGAATAATGTCAAGCAAATCTCTGGAGGAGATATGTGAAGCTCATGAAGAAATAAATAACATTACAGTAAAGGAGCTTTGCATAAATGATGGAGTGAATGCCTTTATGACCCTAGCCTTTATGGCTTTGCCGGTTATTCCGGAACTTAAGGTTACAGACAAAGGATTATTTGATGTGGTGCATTTTAACCACATCTGCATATAATAAGATGATTTATTAGATTTATTATAAAAGGAGGGGCAAAATGGGTATTGGAAAAAATATTAAAAGGGTGGATGCCTTTGATAAGGTTACGGGCAGGGCAAAATACACCGACGATTTTCAAATAGGCAATGCTCTTACCGCAAAGATCCTTCACAGCACTATAGCAAACGGATTAGTTAAAAGTATAGATATAAAAGAAGCTGAAAAACTTGAAGGAGTTTATAAAATAATAACCTGCTTTGATGTTCCTGATAGAGCTTATCCTACAGCAGGACATCCCTTTTCTTTAGATCCTGACCATGGAGATGTTGCAGATAGAAAGCTTCTAAATAAAAGGGTGAGATATTATGGAGATGATATTGCAGCGGTAGTAGCAAAAGACAGTTTAACTGCAGAAAAAGCAATAAATCTTATAAAGGTTGAATATGACGATTATAAGCCTCTATTATCTGTAGAAGAGGCTTTAGCAAGCAAGGATAAACCTATTCATGATGAGTATCCTGACAATATACTAGCACACACAAGCTATGAGATCGGTGATTATGAAAAAGCCATAAAAGAGGAAGGGCTTATAAAATTTGAAGGAGAGTATGAAACCTCTCCAGTGAAACACTGTCACATTGAAAATCCTATTTCCTACGCCTATGTAGAGGGCGGTAAAATTGTAGTGGTTTCTTCAACACAAATACCTCACATAGTAAGGAGAGTAATTGGTCAAGCTTTAGGTATAAACTGGGGTAAAGTAAGGGTTATTAAGCCCTATATAGGAGGAGGCTTTGGCAACAAGCAGGAGGTTCTTTATGAACCGCTGAATGCATACCTATGTCAGTCAGTAGGGGGAAGATGCGTAAAACTGGATATTACAAGAGAAGAGGATTTTGTTAATACAAGACTGAGAACTGCTATGAAAATTAAGATTAAAAGTTACGTGAGACCCAATGGGCGTTTTGCTGCCAGAAGCATAGAGATTTATGGGAATAAGGGAGCGTACGCCTCTCATGGCCATAGCGTTACAAGCAAGGCAGGTCATGCCTTTAAGCAGATATATAACGATGAAGCCGCTGTGAAGGGAGACATGTATTCAGTATTTACAAACCTGCCTCCTTCCGGTGCTATGAGAGGATACGGTATACCTCAGATAACCTTTGCCTTAGAGGCTCATATTGAAGATATTGCGGCATCATTAGGTATAGGTTCTATTGAAATCAGAAAGCTTAATTCTATGAAACTGGGATTTGTTGATAATCAGGTAAGGTGCTACAGCAACGGTTTATTTCAGTGTATTGAAAAAGGAAAAGAATATATAGATTGGGATAATAAGCTTAAAGAATATAAAAATCAAAAGGGACCTATAAGAAAAGGTGTGGGTATGTCAGTATTCAGCTATGCTACAGGTGTTTTCCCAATATCTTTAGAAACTGCTGCCTGCAGGATAGTTTTAAATCAAGATGGATCCCTACAGGTTCAAATGGGAGCTACGGAAATAGGACAGGGAGCTGATACGGTTTTTACTCAAATGGTTTCTGAAATTCTTGATATTCCTACTGAGAACATTCATATTATTTCAGCCCAGGATACAGATATTACTCCCTTTGATACAGGAGCTTATGCCTCAAGACAGTCTTATGTATCCGGTATGGCTGCTAAAAAGGCAGCAGAACAGCTTAAGGAAAAGATTTTAATTCATGCAGCCTTTATGCTTAAATTACCTGTTTCAAATATTGACATCAAAGAAAACAATATCGTAATAAAGGAGACTCAGGAAAAATTAGCTTCCCTTAAAGAAGTAGCGATGCATGCCTTTTATAATACTGAAAAATCCGTGCATTTAACGGCGGAAGCAACAAATCAATGTAAGTCCAATAGCTTTGCCTTTGGTGTTTGCTTTGCTGATGTAGAAGTAGATATTCCTTTAGGAAAAATAAAGGTAAATAAGATCATCAACGTTCATGACTGTGGAAGAGTGCTTAATCCTGATCTGGCATCAGCACAAGTTCATGGAGGAATGAGTATGAGTCTGGGCTTTGGACTTAGTGAGCAGCTTTTATTTAATGAAAAAACCGGTGAAATGTATAATGATAATTTGCTTGATTACAAGCTTCCTACAATTATGGATACTCCTCATTTAGAAGCCCAATTTGCCGAAACCTACGATGTATCAGGTCCTTTTGGAAATAAAGCTCTGGGTGAACCGCCTGCCATCCCTGCTGCTCCTGCAGTAAGAAATGCTGTACTCAATGCAACAGGTGTTCACTTTAACAAAAGTCCATTGACACCTCAAAGATTAATTGAAGAATTTAAAAAGCATAATCTGCTGTAAAAGGGAAGGTGAAAAAGATGTATGATATAAAAAGTATTTATCAGCCGTTTTCTGTGGAGGATGCTGTAAATTATCTTGTGGAAAATCCAGAGGCTGTAATTATAGCGGGAGGAAGCGATGTTCTTATAAGTATAAGGAAGGGAAAGCTTGCTGGATGTTCCCTTTTAAGCATCCAAAGCCTTCAGGAGCTTAAGGGAGTATCCTTGGAGCAGGACGAAAGTATAAAAATAGGAGCTCTTACCAGCTTTTCTAATATTTCAGAAAGCTCTGTTATACAAAAATATATACCGGTTTTAGGAGAAGCTGTAGATGAGGTGGGCGGACCTCAAATAAGAAATATAGGAACTATAGGTGGAAATATCTCAAATGGTGTTACCAGTGCAGACAGCGCCTCCACTCTCTTTTCCCTTAACGCAGAGCTTGAGATAATTGGTCCTCAGGGAAAAAGGATTATTCCCATATCAGAGTATTATTTAGCACCGGGAAAGGTAGATTTAAAAAAAGGAGAACTACTAACCGCTGTCTATATCAGAAAAGAAAATTATGAAGGATTTAAAGGTAAGTATATTAAATATGCCATGCGTAACGCCATGGACATTGCAACCCTTGGATGCAGTGTGATGTGCAGGTTGAACAAAGAAAAGGATGAAATCGCAGAGGTGCATTTAGGCTTTGGAGTTGCAGCTCCAGTTCCTATAAGGTGCCCGAAAGCTGAAGCAGCTGTTACCGGTATGAAAATTTCAGAGGAGCTCTTTGAAGCCTTTGGTAAAGCTGCACAGGGTGAAGTCAGCCCTCGTAATTCCTGGAGAGCTTCTAAAGATTTTAGGCTTCACTTGGTATATGAGCTAAGCAAAAGAGCATTGAGGGAATCGATAATAAAATGCGGAGGTGCAATTAATGGCTAATGTGATTTTAAACTGCAGGGTAAATAGTGAAGAAAAACAATTGATGATAGATGACAGGGAATCCTTAGCTGACGTACTGAGAAACAGGCTTAATCTTACAAGTGTTAAGAAAGGCTGTGAGGTTGGTGAATGTGGTGCATGTACTGTGCTGATTGACAATGAGACTTTCGATTCTTGTATTTATCTTGCAATTTGGGCAGAGGGTAAGAATATACGTACTCTGGAAGGTTTGATGGATAAAGAAGGCAATATAACGGATATTCAGCAGGCTTTTATAGATGAAGGTGCGGTACAGTGCGGTTTTTGCACCTGCGGCTTTGTAATGTCTGCGGTACCTATAGTAGAGGATGATAAAGAGTATACAGAATCAGAAATGAGAAAAAAGCTTTCAGGAAATCTATGCAGATGTACCGGGTATGAAAATATATTAAGAGCAGTAAAAAAGGTGAAGGAACAGGATAAAATCTGTAGAATAAATAAATGATAGGACAAAAAAATATATCTAGAGTAAAAGTATGCTAAGAAGGTGTTATTATCAAATGAATAAAGAAAGTGCTATTGAAGAAAACAAGAGAGAAAAAGATGATAAAGGTATGGAAAATGCAGAGCACAAGGGAAGAAAATATGGATTTGCTATTTTTACTTTGCTCTCTGTATTTATTATGATTTTTAGCTTATTTTATAGTGAAAGAAGCACAATATACGCAGTAACTGCGTTGTTTTGGACTTTTATTGCTGCAGAGGCATATATTAAATATCGCTGCTCTAAGATTAAAACCTATTTAGTAACTGGTATTGCGGGAACAGCTGCGGTAGTATTATCCATGACTAATTATATAGTTAACACTTTGAGATAAACAGTAATTTAATTAATAATATTAGAGTAGTACAAATTACTACGGAAGACTAGCTTCCGTAGTAATTTTATTTTTTAGCGAATAACACCTGTTATGAGGCATAAGGGAATACAAAATAGTTTACCTTTTAGTTGAAGTCTGGAGCAATTGAATTATTCAGCGTACAGTTTTGCAATACTCGCAGACAAATTTCCTAAATAATCCCGTACACGTTTTGGTTCAAGACACTGGCATTTATCACCAAATTGGAATAAAGTCTTGTAACCATCTTCATTATCCATTGTGATAATTTTTGCTGTGTAATAGCCATCCTTAAAGGATTCAATTACGCCGTCGCCGCAATAACCAATTATCTCTGTCTTGTTATCTTCATGAAAGCGTATTGTAATTTCAACTTTTGGTGCTGTGGTATAAAAGTTTTCATTAAACTCAGAAAAGTCTATTTGTCTTGGTTCAAAGGTTTTATAGGTTTCGGAAACTTTTTCTATCCTATAAAAACGAAATGTACGCAGTTCATTTCGTAGTAGGCAATATCCTTGCAAGTACCAAACCTGATTTTTATTGAGCAAGCGATAGGGCTCTACCTCTCTTATGCTTAAACTGCCTCTTGAATTTCTGTATTCCAAAATAAGTATTTGTCTTTCAGAAATTGCTTTCTTAAATATAGAAAAATAGCTGCCTTGTCTACTGTCATCTACCCAAGGTGTCATATCAAAAGAAATTTCATTGGCTTTTTGCTCAATTTCCTTTATCTGATCCTGGGGAACCATTCCTTTAATTTTTGCTATTGTATTATTAACTGCGCTGTCCGATAAAAGGCTATGGAATCCACCCAGCCCAATTAATAATGAAGTAAGGTCAGATATTGTGAACAAACGCTTATCAACACGATATTCCTCCATAATCTGAATTCCGCCTGTGGGTCCCGGGTAAGTAATTATAGGGATTCCAGCTTGGTTAATAGCCTCAATGTCACGATAAATAGTTCGAGTGGAAACTTCGAAAATCTTTGCAAGTTCCTGTGCCGTTATGGTTTTTCGCTGCAGCAGCAACATAATAATAGATATTAGGCGGTCAACTTTCATAGTATACTCCTTTAAATTTATTTTTAATATTATAAATTGTTGACATATAGATGTCAACAATTAATTGTATACTGTATATAAACACAAGTATTTAAAAAGGGAGTGAGATAATGGAAGAACGTAAGCTAGTATTGTTTATTGCTTCAACTTTAGATGGGTATATCGCAACAAAGGATCATAACCTGGATTGGCTGTTTAATGTTGAAGGTGAGGGTGATAACGGAATATCAGAATTTTACAATACCATCGATACGATAATAATGGGGAGAACCACTTATGATTGGCTTATGGCACATGAAGAGGTTTTTCCATACAAAGATAAGGAATGCTATATTTTTTCCAGAACATCAAAAGAAGATACCCAATATGTATCCTTCGTCAATAAAGATGTCTGTTTATTCTCGAAGGAACTAAAAAACAAAAGCGGAAAAAATATTTGGGTTATGGGAGGCAGTGAATTAATTTACGATTTTATCAAAGAAAAATTAGTAGATGAAATTATTGTTACTATTGCTCCGGTTTTATTGGGCAGTGGTATTCCCTTATTCAGAGAAAATAATTTTCAAACACTTTTAAAGTTGAACAGCATAAATCGATTTAACCAATTTGTGGAGCTTCGCTATGAAGTTATAAAAAATCCATTTTATTTTTCTTAAAAGACTTCTAAGGAGTATGTATAAGCTAAAGATCCAGCCTGTACCGAATAGCGCACAGGGTGATGTGGGAGGCAGGCAGATAAAGTAATTATCTGCCTGCCTCCCAATTAGTATTTATATTAAGACACCCTGTTTATTCTATTTCTCTATGGCATTATCCTCAGGAACGATTATATTTAATATAAAGGCCACCATGAAGGAGAGTACTATGGGGGATTTGCCTATTATATTCTGAAGATCTGCAGGGAAAAACTGCAGTGAAGCTGATACAGTGCTTACTCCAACACCCAGGGCCAGGGAAATACCTACGATGAGCTTATTGCGATAGTTTAAGGGCTGCTCTGAAATAAGCTGTATTCCTGACATGGTTATAGCAGCAAAAACTGTTACTGTAGCACCGCCAAGAACAGGATAGGGGATTGTGGTCATTAAGGCACCAAATTTAGGGCAAAGACCTGCTGCCAGCATTATTATACCTACAATGAGGAATACCTTTTTAGCAACTACCTTTGTAGTTACTATAAGACCAACATTTTGACTGTAGGGATCTGTGGGGAGTCCTCCTATACAGGCACCGAGCATACCACATATACCTTGACCTTTGATGGCTCCTCCGATTTCCTTATCAGAAGCCTCACGATTAAAGGCACCTATTGCTGTGGAGGAAACATCACCAATAGTTTGAACTGCTTGTACAATATACATTAATATCATGGCGATAATAGCGGATGGATGGAATTCAAGCCCCCATTTGAAGAGCCGTGGAAGAGATATCCAGGAGGCGCTCCTCATAGCTTGGAAGTTTATCATCCCTCCCATAAATAAAGCTATAATATAGCCTAATCCAATACCTATAAGCATCCCGGATACCTTTATATATCCCTTACCAAAGAAACAGCAGGCAAGAGTAACGGCGAGTACTATAAGGGTTATAATCCAGTATTTAGGAGCTCCAAAATCCTTCATAGATGCATTACCTCCAGCCATGTAATTAACAGCGGTGCTGTAAAGGGATAAACCAATGCTTAAAACCACTGTACCACTGACTATAGGAGGAAAGTATTTTCTTATTTTACCCATGAGCATCCCTAAGAAGATAGAAGCAAAGGCAGACACCAGCTGAGCGCCGAAGATTGCTCTGATGCCGTAGGCTACTCCAATAGCAGATAGTATAGGCATATAGGCAAAGGCAACCCCCATTACATTAGGAAGACCCATGCCGAAGCCCATAATGGGGAAGATTTGAATTAAGGTGGTTATTCCTCCGATAATCATAGCTGCCTGCATCAGAAGGATTTTGTCACTTTCCGGAAGACCAAGAAGCTGGGCTACCAGTATAGGAGGAGTTATATTCCCCACCAACATAGCAAGAACATGCTGAATAGACTGAGGCAGGGCAAGAGCAAGGCTAGGCTTGCCGTTCAGAGTAAATAAAGAGTCATTATTATGAATGATTTCCTGAGTTTTAGAATTTAACATGACATTGCACCCCCATAAATTATTTACACTATCAATCCCCTGGAACCTTCCCTTATAATAAGTGCATTATATTATCAGTCAAATTTTCTCTTAGAAGCTCTTTCCTCTAAAGCCTTTAAGGTTCTTTGCGGATTTTTGAACTTACTTAAGAATATCATTGCAGCTATTATATATGGCTTATAGCTTGCTTCCTTATAGAGAGGATCTCTATAGCGGTCAAATACTGATGCATCTACCTCACCGCTATCACAGCTGATTCCTGTGATATCAGCAGGTAAGCAGTGCAGGTATAAGGCTTTTCCATCTTTAGTGAGCTTCATCATTTCCTCGGTGCAGGCCCAATCCTTATGCTGAGCATTTTGAGATAAAAGCTCCTTTTCCAGGGCTTTTATTCCCGGAAAATCGTTTTCTGCATATAGCTCCGTACGCTTTTCCATAGCTGTAAAGGGAGCCCAGCTCTTTGGATATACTATGTCTGCATCCTTGAAGGCTTCCTCCATGCTGTGAGTCTTAGTAAAGGAGCCTCCGGATTTTTTAGCATTTTCCACTGCGATTTCCTCAACCTCGAACATTATTTCATATCCCTCCGGATGTGCAAGTACAACCTCCATACCCATACGGGTCATAAGTCCTACGATGCCCTGAGGTACTGACAGAGGTTTTCCGTAGGAAGGTGAATATGCCCAGGTCATAGCTATTTTTTTACCCTTAAGATTTTGAACACCTCCAAACTCATGAATAATATGAAGCATATCTGCCATGGATTGAGTTGGGTGGTCTATATCGCACTGAAGATTAACAAGGGTAGGTCTCTGCTCAAGGATACCTGCTTTATTTCCCTCCTGTACTGCCCTGGAAATCTCTCTCATGTAGGTATTTCCTTTTCCAATATACATGTCGTCCCTTATACCTATTACATCAGCCATAAAAGAAATCATATTAGCAGTTTCACGGACGGTTTCTCCATGCGCTATCTGAGATTTTCCCTCATCTAAATCCTGAACCTCAAGACCTAAAAGATTGCAGGCAGAGGCAAAGCTGAAGCGAGTACGGGTGGAGTTGTCTCGGAATAAAGATATGCCGAGGCCGCTTTCAAAAACTTTAGTGGAGATATTATTTTCTCTCATATAGCGAAGAGCATCTGCTATAGTAAAAACAGCTTCAAGCTCATCGTCGGTCTTTTCCCAGGTAAGAAAAAAATCATTGTTATACATTTCTTTAAAATTTAATTGATTCAGCTTATTGATGTAATCCTGTAGAGTTTTCATGAATACGCTCCTTTAGATTTTATTTTTTCTCCTCCATTAACACATTGGATGATGGAGGAGTTATACGGCTTTATATTTTTATGGTTCTATCTGCAGTACAGTGTAGGGATAGCGGCATAAACTGCAGCACATTTAACTAAATCTGCCTTCCAGGTTTTTTCGTTTGGTGCATGAGCCTCTGCTTCTTTACCCGGTCCAAAGCCTATACATGGAATTCCGAAGCGTCCCATTATGGAAACACCGTTAGTGGAGAAAGTCCATTTATCCACAAGAGGCTCTCCATACATTCCTTTATAAGCCTTAACAACAGCCTGAGCAGCTTCATGATTTTCAGGAATTACCCATGTAGGGAAGTAGCAGTCTGTAGGATATACAAGCCCTGTCCAGCTAGGCTTTTCGTAGGTATACATTGTTACCTCAGCGCTATATTTCATTACTGATGGAAGAGCTCTGATTTCATCAAGAGCAATTTCATAAGTTTCTCCATCAGTTAATCTTCTGTCTATAGAAATAGCAGCCATATCAGCTACAGCACAGCGGCTGGGAGAATTATAAAAACACTGAGATACAGCTAAGGTTCCTTTACCAAGGAAGGGATCTACATGTAATCTTTCATTAAGCTCCTTAACTTCTTGTATAATTTCAGCAATTTTATATATAGCATTATCACCGCGCTCCGGTGCTGATCCATGACAGGAGATTCCTTTTACCTCTACGCGGATTTCCATACGTCCTCTTTGACCTCTGTAAATATTTCCGTCTGTGGGTTCTGTGATAACTACAAATTCAGGTCGTATATTTTCTTCATTGATAATATATTGCCAGCATAGACCGTCACAGTCCTCCTCCTGAACTGTACCGGTAACCAAAACTGTGTATTTATCACTTAAAAGCCCCAGATCCTTCATAATTTTTGCACCATATACAGCAGAAACTATTCCTCCTAATTGATCTGAGGTTCCTCTGCCTCCAATCTCTTCATCATTTTCATATCCTTCATAAGGGTCAAATGTCCAGTTAGAGATTTCTCCAAGTCCAACAGTGTCAATGTGAGCATCATAACCGATTAAAGTTGTTCCATTACCCATATACCCTAGAATATTTCCCATAGGGTCTATTTCTATCTTATCAAAGCTTAATGATTTCATTTCAGCTTCAATCCGTTTTATTACACCTTCTTCCTGACTGCTCTCACCGGGAATAGATACTAAATCCCTTAAGAATTTAGTCATACAAGGTAAATAATTTTGAGATGCTTCTTTAATTGTGTTAAAATCCATTTTACATTCCTCCTATAAAAATTAGATAATATGTGGAGATCCTTTAAAGGTTAAAATGAGGGATATCGGCCATTCCACACAACTTCACGGTAGAAATCAGGGTCAGTATTACCCTCTGTGGAAAATAGCAGTATTTTAGAATTTTCATTAAGCTTTAGTTTCTCTCTTAAATCTTTAAGATCTTTATTTTTCATAATTTCAAATAAAATTCCCATGGTTACTGCACCAGATTCTCCGGAGACAACAGAAGGATCTCCGAAAATAGGAGAGGCAAGAATCCTCATGCCTTTAGCGGAAATATAATCAGGGCAGGAAATAAAAAATGAACTGTTATTCTTTAAGATATCCCATGAAATAGTGTTTGGTTCTCCACAGGCTAGTCCAGCCATAATAGTATTCATATCACCAGTTACTGTTCTTATATTTCCGTCTTTACCCATTGCAGAACGGAAGATGCAGTCTG
>NZ_CCXI01000038.1 GCF_000820705.1 Clostridium polynesiense
CCACTACTATAACTGTAGGGGGATTTTCTTTATAAATATTTGCAAAATAACCCTGTACTGCACCGGCAAGTGATCCTACACCGGCTTGAATAAAGATATGAGTCGGAGCTCCGGATTTATACTCACGAAGCTGCGCCTCTGCTTCTGCAGCCATAGTGCCATATCCCTGCATAATCCAAGAAGGTATTTCTTCATAACCCTCCCAGGCGGTGTCTTGAATTACTACGGAATTTGGAACCTTAAGTGAAGAATCTATAGCTATTCTCACACATTCATCATAATTTGCATCCTTTATAAAGGCATCAGCGCCTTCTTTTTTTATGTTTTCCAGCCTGACTTCTGAGGAGCCTCTAGGCATATAAATAACAGCTTTTTGATTTAATTTATTTGCTGCCCAGGCTATGCCTCTGCCATGGTTGCCGTCTGTTGCGGTGAAAAAGGTTATTTCCCCCAGTTCCTTTGTAAGTTCCTTGGATATGAGGGTTTCGTAAGAAAGCTCAGATACATCCTTACCTAACTTTTTTGCAATATAACAGCCCATAGCATAGGAGCCTCCTAAAACCTTAAAGGCATTTAACCCGAACCTATAGGATTCATCTTTTACGTATATATTTTGTACACCAAGGAAGGAAGCCATATTACTAAGACTGTGTAAAGGTGTTCTTTTGTATTGGGGAAAGCTTTTGTGGAAAGCAATGGCTTTAGAAATATTTTCTGTTCTCATTATTTGAATAAAGCTATTGTCAGTTTTGGGCATATGATTATGCACCCACTTAATCTGATTCATAAGAATCCTCCTAAATTTTTATACTACAAATCAAATTATATTTGTTAAAAAATGGTAAGTTATAAATTTAGTATATCAACATAATTTTTCAAAATCAATGAAAATTAAAAAGATTTTTTAATATTACAAATATTTTGTAATTAAATTTAGATTATCATAAATTGACGGTAATAGGAAATTAATGGTAGAATATAAATAGAAAATATTGGCAAATAATTTTTTTTATTTCCATAAATTTTTATAAGTTTCAATTGTGATTGAGGAGGGACACTATGATATTAGTGGGTAATGGAAAAATTATTACAAGAGATGATAATAATTCAATTATTGAAGATGGCTGCTTATGCATTGAAGGAAATATTATTGTGGATATAGGCTTCACGGAGGAAATGAAGAAAAAACATGCGGCAGAAGAATTTTTAGATGCTGATAAGGGACTTATAATGCCAGGCTCAATTAATCCTCATCATCATATTTACAGTGCTTTTGCCAGAGGACTCTCAATTAATAATTACAGCCCTGAAAACTTTAGTGACATCCTTGAAGGCATGTGGTGGAGGATAGATAGGCTTTTATTTTTAGAGGATACAAGATACAGTGCTTATGCTACTTATATTGATTGTATCAAAAACGGTGTTACCACTGTTTTTGATCATCATGCCAGCTATGGAAGCGTTGAAGGAAGCCTCTTTGAAATTTCTCAGGGAGCAAAGGAGCTTGGTGTTCGTACCTGTCTTTGTTATGAGGTTTCCGATAGAGATGGGGAAGGTAAGATGAGAGACGCTGTAAAGGAAAATGTGAATTTTATGCATTATGCCAAAAGAGACAGCTCTGATATGCAGAAGGGTATGATGGGACTTCATGCCTCCTTTACCCTAAGCGATAAGACCCTTGAGTATTGTGCGGAAAATATACCCTACCAGGGCGGTTACCACATTCATGTGGCAGAAGGGATGGAGGATGTGCAGCACTGCTTGAAAAACTTTGATAAACCGATAGTAAAGAGGCTTTTTGACTTTAATATATTAGGAGAGAAAACTCTGGCAATACACTGCACTCATATTAACAGCGGTGAAATGGAACTGCTTAAAGATACAAATACTATGGCAGTGCATAATCCTGAATCTAACATGGGCAATGCAGTGGGATGTCCTCCTGTGTTAGAGCTTTTTAAAAAGGGAGTAGTCCTTGGACTTGGCACTGACGGATATACCAGCGATATGTTTGAATCTATGAAGGTAGCAAATGTACTTCATAAACATAACAGCGGAAACCCAAATGCTGCCTGGGAGGAAGTACCTTCTATGCTCTTTAAAAATAACAGGATAATTGCAGAGAGATTTTTTGAAAAGCCTTTAGGGGTCATAGAAAAAGGAGCTTATGCAGATGTTATTATCGCTGAATACGATCCTCTAACACCTCTAAACAGCAATAACATAAATTCTCATATCTTATTTGGAGTAGGGGGAGGATCCGTAAAAAGTACCATTATAAACGGTAAAATCCTTATGAAAAACAGAGAGATATTAGTGGTAGATACAGAGAGGATTATGGCTAGATCAAGAGAGCTGTCTGAAAAGCTATGGAGAAGAATAAACGGATAATAATTATAAATATAAGTAATATAGGAGGAATTATCTATGAGCGATAAAATGACTCCCCTTTCCTTTGAGGAGTTAATGGAATGGATAATAGAAGAAAATAAAGTTCAGGGTAAAATATTCGGAATAAGCAGGTTCTTTAAAAATAACGGCAGTAACGTCAGGAGTCTTTTTGGAGAAGAACTTGAAGCTCCATTTGGAATTGCGGCGGGACCTCATACACAGCTTGCCCAGAATATAGTTGCTGCGTATCTTTCAGGATGCAGATTCTTTGAATTAAAAACGGTACAAACCCTTGACGGCGAAGACCTTCCTGTAGCAAAGCCCTGCATCAATGCCGAGGATGAAGGATATAATGTGGAGTGGTCTACAGAACTTAGAGTTCCTCAGGCTTTTGAAGAATATGTGAAAGCATGGTTTGCCCTTAAGCTTTTATCTAAGGAGCTGGAGCTTGGAAGTCCAGATGGATTTATATTTAATATGAGTGTGGGCTATGATTTTAAAGGGATTACCTCGGAGAAGATTGATTCATTTATCATGGGGCTTAAGGATGCAGAAGGCTGTGATATATGGAAGGAATGTATGAGCTATACTATGGATAATATAAACAGCTTTAAAAATTTGGACAAGGATTATGTAAGAGGTATATCACCTAAAATAAGCAGCTCCATAACCTTATCTACCCTCCATGGTTGTCCTGCAGAAGAAATACAGCGTATCGCTGCTTACCTGATAACTGAAAAAGGATTGAATACCTTTGTAAAATGCAACCCAACACTCCTTGGTTATGAATTTGCAAGAAATACCCTTGACACTATGGGATATGATTATGTTTCCTTCGATGAATTTCATTTTAATAATGATCTGCAGTATCCCAATGCCATTAAAATGTTTAAGGAGCTTCAGGCCTTAGCAGAGGAAAGAGGCTTAAGCTTTGGGGTAAAATTAACCAACACCTTCCCGGTTAAAATAAAAAATAAAGAGCTTCCAGGAGAAGAGATGTACATGTCCGGAAAAGCTTTATACCCTCTTTCTATAGCTCTTGCCAGCAGATTGTCTGAAGATTTTCAAGGGAGTCTTAAAATTTCCTTTTCCGGGGGAGCTGATGCATTTAATATAAAGAAAATAGTTGAAGCGGGAATTTGGCCGGTAACCATAGCGACCACCCTTCTTAAAATAGGAGGATACACTAGATGCCTTCAAATTGCTGAGGAGTTAAGAGATTTAGAATATACAGAAGGATTTATTATAGATAATGAAAAGCTACAGGCTCTGAAGGAAGACTCTCTTATAAATTACCATCATATAAAGCATCCCAAGGCAAAGGGGGTAAGGAAGACAAAGGAAAAAGTACCACTTACTGATTGCTTTATTGCCGGCTGTCAGGTGGGATGTCCTATATCTCAGGATATACCGGAATATATATCTCAAATAGAAAAGGGTAAATATAATGAAGCATTAAAGATAATACTTGAAAAAATCCTCTACCATTTATAACAGGAACTATCTGCAGTCATCCCTGCATGCCTGCCTGCAGCAGAAACTTCTGTGAGGAAGCGGTGGATATAAGAGGGCTAAAGCTTCTGGCGGCAGAAAAGGGCTATGAAGAGGTTGTAAAGGGTTTCAAAGCGGAAGAGGGAGCAAAGGTAAAGGCTGCAATAATCGGAGGAGGCACTACAGGGATTGCAGCAGCACATTACCTTGCAAGAGCAGGAATTGATACCACCATATTTGAAAAGAGAAGCTCCTTAGGAGGAATAGTTAAGCATATTATTCCGGATTTTAGAATCCCTGAAGAAAGCATTGAGAAGGATATAAAGCTTATGGAGCTCCTGGGGATAAAAATAAAATTAAACTCTGAGGAAACTTCCATAGAGAAATTAAAGAAACAGGGTTACAAATATGTACTTATTGCAGTAGGTGCATGGAAGGAAGGCTGCCTTGATATTCCTGGGGGAGAGGTTATTAAGGTAATCAGCTTTTTAGAAGGGCTTAAGGATAAATCCAGTACCATAGACCTTGGAAGGAATGTTGCAATTATAGGGGGAGGAAATACTGCGGTAGATGCAGCAAGAGCGGCTAAGAGGCTGAAGAGTGTAGAAAAGGTATATATGGTATACAGAAGGACAAAAGAATATATGCCTGCGGAGTTTGAGGAATTACAGCATGCCCTTAAGGAAGGGATTGAGCTTAAGGAGCTTTTATCTCCTAAGGAAATTAAGGAAGGTCAATTAATCTGTGAGGTAATGAAGCTTGGCGAGGCGGATGAAAGCGGAAGGAGAGCTCCGATTCCTACAGGAGAAATAATAAGCTTAAAAGCAGATTCTGTAATCTCTGCTATAGGTGAAAAAATAGACAGCGGTATTTATGTGAAAAATAATATTGCAGTGGATAAAAATTCAAAGCCTTTAGTGGATTTTAATACCTTAGAAACTAATATTGAGAATGTCTTTGTAGCAGGTGACGGACTGAGGGGACCTGCCACAGTGGTTCAGGGAATGGCAGATGCCAAAAGGTTTGCAGAAGCTGTATTTAAAAAGGAAAAATTAATAAGCCATCCTCCCTATTAAAGAATAATGAGAAGAATATAAAAGCTGCTGAAGCAAAGCGGGGAATATTGAAGATGGCAATAAAGGGTGAAAAGGAAGGTGAAAGGTGCCTTCAGTGCTCTACCTTATGTGAAGCCTGTGCAGAGGTTTGCCCAAATCGTGCAAATGCTTCAGTTGTAGTTAAAAGAAATGTAATGCCTCAGATAGTTCATATAGATAGGCTGTGCAATGAATGCGGAAACTGTGAAACCTTCTGTCCCTACAGCAGTGTTCCTTACAAGGAAAAGCTCACCCTTTTCAGCAGTATAAAGGACTTTGAGGAAAGCAAAAACATCGGTTTTATAGTTATGGATAGGGAGAAAATGCTTATAAAAGTAAGATTAGAGGAAAAGGTTTTTGATGTAAGCCTCGAGGAAAATCATAGCTTATTACCGAACGGGATTGAAGATATTATTACAAGCATAATTAAGGATTACAGCTATATGATTTAAAGTTAAGGAGGTGGGTAAATGTCAATTATCATAAAAGGCGGAACCATTGTAACTCCAAGGAAAAGCTATATTTCGGATATTAAAATCAAGGGAGAGAAGATCGAGGAAATAGGATTAGATTTAAAGGATGATAATGCTGAAATAATCAACGCAGAAGGCCGTTTAGTGTTTCCCGGCTTTATAGATTCTCATACCCATCTGGATTTAGATACCGGCTATACCAAAACCTCAGATAATTTTAAAACCGGTACAGCGGCGGCAATTAAGGGAGGTACCACCACAATACTTGATTTTGCTACTCAAAACAGAGGAGAATCCTTAAAGGAAGCGGTGGGTAATTGGCATAACCTCTCTAAGGGAATTTCCAGCTGTGATTATGGCTTTCATATGGCTATAACTCACTGGAATGAGGAGGTAAAAAGTGAGCTTGGTAAGATGAAGGATCAGGGGATAACCTCCTATAAGGCATACATGGCTTATGATAATTTAAGAATCAGTGACGGAGAGATTTACGACATATTAAAAGCATTAAAAGAATATGGAGGACTTTTAGGGGTTCACTGTGAAAACGGAGATTTAGTAAACACCATGATCAGAGAGCAGATAAAGAGAGGAAATACCTCTCCCAAAGGTCATCCTCTATCCAGACCCAATATTGTAGAAGCAGAAGCGGTATCAAGATTTATAGACATTGCATATTTAGCAGATGCTCCTATATATATAGTCCATTTAAGTACAAAGGAAGCACTGGAGGAAGTAATTAAGGCAAGGAGAAGAGGACAGAAGGTATACGTTGAAACCTGCCCTCAGTATCTCCTTTTACAAGATAAACTGTATTTTCTGGAGAACTTTGAAGGAGCAAAATATGTGCTTTCTCCTCCTCTAAGAAAAAAAGAAGACTGCGAAAGCTTGTGGAGGGCATTATCCGAAGGGGATATAGATATGATTGGAACGGATCACTGCAGCTTTAATTTTCATAGTCAAAAAACCTTAGGCTTCAAGGATTTCAGTAAAATACCCAATGGTATACCCGGAGTTGAGCATAGGCCTGTACTAATGTATACCTATGGAGTTATGGAAGGACGAATTACTAAGGAACAGATGTGCAGTCTATTAAGTGAAATGCCTGCTAAATTATTTTCTATGTACCCTTTAAAAGGTGCTCTTGAGGTGGGAAGCTATGGGGATATAGTGATATGGGATGAAAACTATCAGGGAAATATATCAAGTACAAATCAAATACAAAAGGTGGATTATACTCCTTATGAAGGATTTAAAACACTGGGAAGAGCTGAAAAGGTTTTTTTAAGAGGTACTCTGGTGGTAGATGAAGGAAGAATAGTAAAGGAGAATTATGGTAGGTATATAAAGAGAGGTGAAGCTGATGATTAGCTTTATAGTAAATGGAAATATAGTACAGACCTCTCAGGATAAAAAACTTATTACCTTTTTGAGAGAGGATT
>NZ_CCXI01000039.1 GCF_000820705.1 Clostridium polynesiense
TAAAAAACTTATTACCTTTTTGAGAGAGGATTTAAATTTAACCTCCGTTAAAAATGGATGCAGTGAGGGAGGCTGCGGAACCTGCATGGTGCTTGTAGATGGTATAGCAAAAAAAGCCTGTGTGCTTAAATTAAGCAGTCTTTCAAATAAAAGCATCATAACTGTGGAGGGACTTAGTACTAGAGAAAAAAAAGTATATGCTTATGCTTTCACAGAAGCCGGTGCGGTACAGTGCGGCTTCTGCACTCCCGGAATGGTAATAAGTGCAAAGGGGCTTATTGATAAAGCAAAGGATCCTTCAGAGGAAGAAATAAAAAAGGCTTTGAAAAATAACATTTGCCGATGTACCGGATATGTGAAAATAATAGAAGCGGTAAAATTGGCTTCAAGGATATTCAGAGAAAACTCTGAGGTTCCTGAAGTAAAAGGCAATGCTTTTGTAGGAGAAAGCTTCAATCGTATAGATGCAGCTGAAAAGGTTCTTGGAACTGCAGAGTATACAGATGACATCAGGATAGAAGGAATGATATATGGAGGAGCTGTGAGGACTAAATATCCTAGAGCGCTTATAAAAAATATTGATACCTCGGAAGCTGAAAAACTCCAGGGAGTATATAAGGTAGTCACCGCTGAGGAGCTCCCCGGAAATAAAAAGATCGGACATATAGTGAAGGATTGGGATGTACTCATAGGTCAGGGAGAAATAACTCACTATATAGGTGATGCAATTGTTTTAATAGCAGCAGAAACTCCGGATATATTAGAAAAAGCCAAGGCTTTAGTAAAAATAGAGTATGAAGAGCTTGCTCCTATTACCTGCCCTGAAGAAGCTCTTAAGGAAGATGCCCCTAAGCTCCATGAAAATGGAAATCTTTTAACTATTGAAAGGCTGAATTTTGGAGATGCAGAGGAGCAGATAAAAAAATCAAAGTATTCCGTTACGAATAAATACGGTACTCCTTTCACAGAGCATGCTTTTTTGGAAACGGAAACTGCAGTGGCAGTACCGGAGGAAGAGGGAGTAGTAATATACTGTGCGGATCAGGGGATATATCAGACTCAAAAGGAATGTGCCGAAGCCTTAGGAATTGATAAAAGCAAGGTAAGAGTAATAGGTAAAATCGTTGGAGGAGGCTTTGGAGGAAAAGAGGACATGACGGTACAGCATCATGCTGCTATATTAGCCCACCTGTGTCAAAGACCTGTAAAGGTAGCTCTAAGCCGTAAGGAAAGCATAATGGTACACCCTAAACGCCACCCTATGGAAATAGAGATTACTACCTCCTGTGATGAAGAAGGATATCTCACCGCAATGAAGGCTGTTATCCTTGCAGACACTGGTGCCTATGCTTCCTTAGGAGGACCGGTACTCCAAAGAGCTTGTACCCATGCTGCAGGACCTTATAACTATAGAAATATCGATATAACGGGAAAAGCAGTATATACAAATAATCCTCCTGCCGGTGCCTTTAGAGGCTTTGGAGTGCCCCAGAGCTGTTTTGCCTGTGAAAGTAATTTAAATCAGCTGGCAGAGCTTGTGGGATTAACCCCCTGGGAGATAAGGTATAAAAACGCTATAAGACCGGGTCAGGTGCTTCCTAATGGACAGATTGCAGACACTTCCACAGCCTTCGTAGAAACCTTAGAGGCGGTAAGAGAAATATGCATGAATAATCCTAAAGCAGGTATAGGCTGTGCCATGAAAAACAGTGGTATAGGAGTTGGACTTCCGGATATAGGACGGTGCAGGCTCATTGTAAAAGAAGGACGGATTTTTATCCATAGCAGTGCAGCTTGTATTGGACAAGGTCTTGGCACCATATTAACTCAAATAATCTGTGAAACTCTTAAGGTATCTCAGGATAAGGTGGTGTATTCAGCTCCGGATACATCGGAATGTCCCGACTCAGGCAACACTACCGCTTCCCGCCAGACTTTATTTACAGGAGAAGCAGCAAAAAGAGCTGCTATGAAGCTTAAGGAGTCGCTAATATTAAGGTCTCTGGAAGAGCTGGAGGGAGAAGAATTTTACGGAGAATATCAGGGTATAACGGATAAAATGGGAATAAATAAAGAAAATCCTGTGAGTCATGTAGCTTATGGCTACGCTACACAGGTGGTTATTTTAGATGAGCAGGGCAGACTTCAAAAGATATTTGCAGCTCATGATGTAGGAACTGCAGTAAACCCCAAAAACATTGAAGGACAAATTCAAGGGGGAGTGGTTATGAGCCTTGGATACGCATTAACGGAGGATTTCCCTCTTAAAGCTTCTGTGCCTTCATCAAAATTTGCTTCCTTAGGGCTTTTTAAAGCCACAGATATACCGGAAATACAGTGTATCATTCTTGGCAAGGGTGATGAAACCTTGGCTTATGGAGCTAAGGGAATAGGTGAAATATGCTCAATACCCACTGCTCCTGCGGTATCCGGTGCTTACTATAATTATGACGGTGAATTCAGAGTTTCTCTTCCTTTAAAAAATACTCCCTATAGTAAAAAATAGGAAGCGGGTGATATTACGAAGCTTTTAGAATTCATAGATATAAATAAAAAGGAGGTTATTTCTCTTGTAGGGTCAGGAGGAAAAACCTCCATGATGTATAAGCTGGCAGGAGAGCTCAAATTGAAAGGTAAAGTGATGCTATCCACTACTACAAAGATATATATTCCCTCTAAGGTGAACTATGACTTCCTATGTACAGATAAGGAAAGGCTTAAAAGCTATTCAGCTATGAAGGAAAAGGGAATATATATTTTAGGTTCAATAATAAAGGAAGAAAATAAGCTTATGGGATTAAGGGAGGAAGAACTGGAAAAGTTATATCCTTATTTTGATTATATAATTTTAGAAGCAGATGGAGCTAAGGGAAAAGGGCTTAAGGGCTGGAGGGAAACAGAGCCTGTAATATTTAAAGGAACTACAAAAACCTTTGGAATCATGGATATACAATCAAGGAATATAGATGTTTGTGAGGATATGATTCATAGATGCAAAATATTCTGCGATATAACAGGAGCGAAGGAGGGAGAGAAGGTAAAGCTATATCATTTATATAGGGCAATAGTACATTCTCAGGGACTTTTCAAGGGAGCTATGGGAGAAAGGCATCTGTATCTTAATAAAGCAGAGACTTCTGAAGACAGGATAGCTGCAAAAATGCTTATTAATAAGGTCATGGACAGCGAGAGAGGGCTTTTGAATAAAGCTTTTTTTGGCAGTCTGAATAAAAATTTATATTTTCGTTAAAGGGGGAAAGCTGTGTTAAGTGCCATAATATTAGCATCGGGATACTCAAGAAGAATGGGGAAGAACAAACTCCTCTTAGAATATAAAGGAAAAACCTTAATTGAGCATACTTTAGAGGCTGTGGTTAATAGCGGCTTTTCCGAGGTTATATTGGTAGCAAGAGAAAAAGAAATACTTGATATAGGAAATAGAGAAAAGCTTAAAGTAATTAAAAATGAAAATGCCTGGAAGGGTATAAGCGAAGGGATAAAGGTAGGTGTATCAAACTCAGGGGTAACAGAAGGATTTATGTTTTTTACTGCAGATCAGCCCTTTTTGGATAATAGCACTATAAAGCTTTTGATGAATATCTTTAAGGAAAATCCCTGCTCCATAGTTATACCAAGCTTTAAGGGTAGAACCGGGAGCCCCGTGATTTTTCCTTACTTTTTAAAAGCTGATTTTCTTAAACTTCATGGAGATGTGGGAGGAAAGGCAGTTATAAATACAAATCCTGCTTTAGTAAAATATATAGAGCTTAAGGATGGTATAAAACTCTTTGACGTAGATACTATGGAAAGCTATAAGTACATTCTTAATAAAGAGGAGAAAAGCTGATATGAATAAGTTTACTGTGATAATACGGGGAGGAGGAGATTTAGCCTCCGGAATAATTCAAAAGCTCCATAGAAGCGGATTCAAGGTGTTGGTATTAGAAATTAAAAATCCTACTGCTATTAGAAGAGCAGCAGCCTTCAGTGAAGCTATTTATGTAGGAGAAGTGGTTTTAGAAGGGATTAAAGCAGTTAAGGCATCTTCTTTAGAGGATGTTGAAGAGGCATGGAATAAGAAAGAAGTACCTGTTGCTGTAGATGAAGAGGGGAAATATATTGAATTGATTAAGCCTAAGATATTAGTAGATGCTATTATTGCAAAGAAAAATCTTGGAACTAAAAGAGATATGGCGGATATAACTATTGCTGTGGGACCGGGATTTACAGCAGGGGAGGATGTAGATGCAGTTATAGAATCTATGAGGGGACATAACCTGGGAAGGATAATATTTAAGGGACAAGCTCAGCAAAACACAGGAATTCCTGGAAATGTTCAAGGTTTTTCTAAGGAAAGAGTTATTTATTCTCCTTATTCAGGAGTACTTACTGATGCTTTAGACATTGGAACAGCAGTAAATAAGGAGGAGGTTATTGCTTATATAGGAGGAAAGTCTGTAAAAGCATCTATAACAGGAATATTAAGAGGTATTTTGAGAAGCGGGAGTATTGTAGCTGAGGGTACTAAGCTTGCAGATATAGATCCAAGAATGGAGGAAAGGGATAACTGCTTCACAATTTCTGATAAAGCAAGAAGTATAGGAGGAGGAGTTTTGGAAGCAGTGCTTTACCTTTTACAAAGAAATCAGGAGAAAGGATAGTATTATGGAGGATAGGATTCTGAAAAAAATAGCAGAAAGCATGGGAAAAGGAGAAAAATCCGCTTTAGTTATGATTACTGAGGAAAAAGGCTCTACTCCAAGAAAGAAAGGATCAATTATGGCGGTTTGGGAGGATGGGAGCATCGAAGGCACTGTGGGAGGCGGAACGGTAGAATATAAGGTTATTGAAGAGGCAAGAAGCTGCATTAAAAAGGAGGAGGATGGAGAATTTAAATATGATTTAGCCCATGACGGCGATTTAAGCATGGAGTGCGGCGGTACGGTTGTTTTATATGTAAAGGTTTTTATACCTAGACCTAAGCTTCTTATTGCCGGGGCAGGTCATGTAGGACTGGAAATCCTTAACCTTGGTAAGCTTATGAATTTTCATACTGTGGTCTTTGAAGATAGAAAAGAGCTTACTGAGGAAGAAAGGTTAAAAAATGCAGATGAAATAATCCTTGGAGATATTGGAGAGACACTATTAAAATATCCCATTAATAATAATACTTATATCATAATAGTAACCAGAGGCCACAGCTATGATGCAGAAGCTCTGAAAGCTGTAGCAGAATCGGAGGCTTCTTATATAGGGATGATAGGCAGCAGAAAGAAGACTGAATTTGTTATGAAAAAGCTTATTGATGAAGGAATATCCAGAGAGGCACTTAAAAGGGTATTTGCACCGGTAGGAATCAATATAGCTTCAGAGCAGCCAAAGGAAATTGCTTTAAGCATAATGAGTGAAATATTATTAGTTAAAAATAAAGGTACCTTACAGAATTTAAGGGATATAAAGAAGGTTAACTTTTAACTTGAGTAATAAAGGATGTGTTAATTATAAAAAATATATTTTTAACCGGTAAGATTAATATTGGAAAATCTACGGCAATTTCAAAATTTATAGAAGGCTGTATAAAGCCTCCTTATATAATAGCAGGTTTTAAAACAGTTCCCTTTTATGAAAAAGGATATCTTAGGGGGTATTATATACAAAATCAGCTTCCGGGTTCTATAACAGATATTAAAGAAAATATGGTAGGTATAAATATGGAATTCGGCAAAGGGAAAATGTGCAGAGGAGTTACAGAAATTTTTGAAAGCAAAGGGGTGACAATACTCAACGAAGCATTAAATACACCGAATTCCATTATATTGATGGATGAGCTTGGATTCTTTGAAAAGGAAGCAATTAATTTCAGGGAAAAGGTTCATGAAGTACTTTCCAGCGGTCATAGGGTGCTAGGGGTGATAAAAGAGAAAAGCAATGAATTTTTAAGTTCTGTTTCAGGGAGAAAAGATGTAAAGGTTATCTCTGTAACTTTAGAAAACAGAGACAAAATACAAAAGGAGATTAAAAAATATTGGGAGTGACTATTCTATGAGAATTTTTAAGAAAACTTCTGTTTTATTCATATTTGCAGTACTTTTTTTTACAGGTTGTCTAAATGGACAAGTTGTAGAGAAGAAAGATAAAAAAGAAGCTAAAAATATAAGGGTTATAACCACCTATAAACCTGCTACAGAAATTGTGCTTGTACTGGGAGGAAAAGATAAGCTAGTGGGAACTAATGATGGTGCAAAAAAAGACCCTATAATATTAAAGCTGGATGAGAGCCTTTCAGGACGGATTAAAGAGGTAGGCTCCAAGAAAAATGGTCTGAACATAGAACAGATTGCAGCATTA
>NZ_CCXI01000040.1 GCF_000820705.1 Clostridium polynesiense
AAACAATTGATTCACTGCAGTCTGAGATAATAAAGGTAGGAGATGCAATAGGAGAAAGTGAGAATGCAAAAAAACTGGTAGACTATTATAATGAAAAACTTGCAGAGATAAAAAAAAGAGTTGAAGGTTTAAAAGATAAAAGGTCCGTATATATAGCAGGAGCAAACGGTATATTTTCCACAGCATCAGGAGATTATTATCAGCATGAAATGATAGAAGCTGCAGGAGGTATTAATGTCTCCTCACAGTTAAAGGGAGGATGGAAGGACGTTTCTGTGGAACAGATAATCACTTGGAATCCGGAGATTATTACTTCAGTTATGTACTGCAGGGATGGAAATCCTGAAAAGATTATGTCAATGCCTGAGCTTCAAACTGTAAAGGCTGTAAAGGAGAAAAAGGTTTATCAGATACCGTCTAATATAGCGGCCTGGGATATGCCTCAACCAAGCAGTATACTGGCAATTTTATGGATGGGGAAAACCCTGTATCCTGAAGAATTTAAGGAGATAAATTTAAAGGAAACTGCAGAGGATTTCTACAAAAAATTTTATGGTAAATCCTTCAGTGAACTAGGAGGAACTTTAGATGGAGAGGTCGACAGTAAAAAATAAGCTGCTTCAGTGGATAGTGTATAATAAGTCTCTTATATTTTTTATAATCTTTATATCAGTATTTATAGGCTCAATATTCCTGGGAAGATATAAGATTAATAATTTAAGTTATAAAAATATTATAGAAGGATTCATTGATATTCTATCCGGAAGGGAAGCATTGGATCCCGGGTTTTTAATATTATATAAGGTCAGACTTCCCAGAGTTTTACTGTCCTCCTTTTTAGGTGCAGGACTTGCACTTTCAGGATTGGTGTTTCAGCAGGTTTTTAAAAATCCCATAGCATCACCAGACATACTGGGGGTAACTTCAGGTGCTAGTTTTGGTGCAGCTTTAGGTATAATATTTCCCGGACAGTTTCCTGGAGTTGTTCAAATCTCCGCGTTCATTTTTGGTATGTTTGCACTTATTATTACTTATGCTTTTAAAAGGGCTTCCAGGAATATGGATATATTGTATCTGGTTTTATCAGGAATCATAGTTTCAGCTTTCTTTTCTGCTCTCCTCTCACTTATAAAGTATCTTGCAGATCCTTATCAGCAGCTGCCCTCAATAGTTTTTTGGACAATGGGAGGGTTATACAGAGCAAACTGGAGAAATGCATTGGGAGCTGGTGCCGTGGTTATACCTTCTATTTTTCTTATAAACAGCTTAAGATTTAAATTAAAAATGCTCATGCTAAATGATAACATTGCAAGAACAATGGGCTTGGAGGTTTCAAGTTTTAGAAATTTCATCTTATGTCTTGTTTCCTTCGTAGTGTGTTTTTCCGTAAGTATAGCTGGGACCATAGGCTGGATTGCACTTATAATTCCTCATATAACACGGATAATACTAGGATTTAAAAACAAGAACATATATATTATAACAAGTATTATGGGGGCAACGGCTTTAATTCTTTTAGACGATATCGCAAGGTGTATAAGCACTACGGAAATCCCAGTGGGAATACTAACAGCTATGTTGGGGGCACCGGTGCTGGCATACCTTGTAATATTTAAGAAAAGCTTATAGCAGGTGATAGCATGGATATAAAAATAGAAAGCCTATATTTTGGATATGATGGAAACTGTATATTAAAGGATATTAATTTAGAATTTAAAAATGGAAATATGTATGCCCTTTTAGGAAGAAACGGTTCAGGGAAAACCACTCTTATAAAATTGATTTTAGGACTTCTTAATTTTAATCAGGGTGTTATTACTCTGGATGGAAAGGATATAAAAAGCATTACTATCAGAGATTTATCAAAATTAATTGCTTATGTGCCTCAGAGTGAGGAGGGGAGTTATGATATTAAGGTTATAGAACTTGTGGTTATGGGAAGGAATCCTTATTTAAACCTTTTTGATATCCCTTCAGGTGAAGACTATAAATTAGCTGAACAGGCTCTTGAAAGCTTAGGAATAAAACATCTGTCCCAAAAAGCATATTTCCAGATAAGCGGTGGAGAAAAACAGCTTACCCTAATTGCAAGAGCCTTGGTACAAAACACAAAGTTTATAATAATGGATGAGCCTATTTCAAACCTGGACATAAAAAATCAGCATGAGGTTTTAAACAAAATAAAAAATATATCACAGGAATTAAGTATTGGAGTTGTACTTTCCCTTCACGATGCAAACCTTGCAGAAAGGTACTGCAGTGAAGCAGTTCTCCTTAAAAAGGGTGAAATTATCAGTCAGGGAAAAACTCATGAAGTCTTATGTGAGGAGAGTTTAGAAAATATCTATGAAACAAGTTTTGAAATATTAAAGTCAAAGGAAGGATTTAATTATTTTATAAGCAGTAGATATAACTCTGATAGATAATAAAATAAATAGAAATAATATTATCGGATAATAATTATTGACGGATAATATTTAAAAATATATAATTAAGAAAATTTAGTAAGAATAATAAGGTTAATAAACTTCATAAGATTATATTTTAAAGGGCAGTAGGAATTAAAATAATATGTGAAGGAGATAAACTTATGATAACTCTAAATCAATTACCGGCAGTTAAGGCAGAAATGCTTATCAGAAAACCTCCGGAAGTGGTATTTGATTCCTTTATATATCCGGAAATCACCAATAAATTTTGGTTTACCAAAGGCAGTGACATATTAGAAGAGGGTAAAAGGATCCGATGGGACTGGAAAATGTATGGTGTGTGGGATGAAATACTTGTAAAGCGTATAGAGAAGAATAAAAACATTATAGTGGAATCCTCTGATGGTACTACCATAGAGTGGATATTTACCTCCAGAGGAAAGGATGAAACCTTAGTAACAATAATAAACTCAGGCTTTAAAGGCAGCGGTGATGAGGTGGTAAATCAGGCTATAGATTCTATGGGAGGATATACCATGGTTCTATGCGGACTTAAAGCTTTTCTTGAACATAATATCCTATTAAATCTTATAGGTGATAAAGCACCTGATGCTAACATAAATAACAGATAAAATAACTAAATATGTAATTAATAAGTATAAATAAGTATAGTAAAATCCCCATGGTACCTTTGGGGATTTTTTATTGCTTCAATAGAGGTGAATGACAAAAGTTGAATTTATTATTAACAAATAAAGATTAAATTGCCAAAATAATTGAGGGTCAGTATAATAAAACATTATGTCATAAATTTTTACTTTATGGCTTTTTCACCAAAGACAAAAAAGGAAAAGAGGTAATATCATGTGGTTTATCTTTGCATTACTCACAACCTTATCCTGGGCCTTTGCAGATTTATTTTATAAAAAGGGAGCAGATGAAAGGGATAAGCTCAGTCACATCAAAACCATGATAATGGTTGGATTTGTCATGGGAATCCATGGCTTTATATATATGGCAGTAAAAGGGGTGAATTTTCCACCAAAGTATTTAGTGACCTATCTTCCGGTTTCTTCTATGTACATTCTGTCTATGACCATTGGGTATCTAGGACTTCGATACATAGAGCTTTCAATTTCCTCACCGGTACAAAACTCCTCAGGTGCAGTGACAGCAATATTAATTTTTATATTTTTTACTCATAAGCTGACGGTTTTAGAAATATCAGCAATAATAATCATCACAGCTGGAATTATTTTTCTTGCAGTGCTTGAAAAGAGAGAAGCAGATAAGGAACTGCTTTTACCTAAAGAGGATTATAAAAAATATAAGGTGAGCTTTCTTGCCATTATTTTTCCTATACTCTACTCTATCATAGATGGCTTAGGAACCTTTGCAGATGCTATTTATCTAGACGAGCTCTCTTTAATAGGAGAGGAACAGGCTTTATTAGCTTATGAATTTACCTTTTTAATATGTGCCTTGGTAGGTATTATATATTTAAGTAGAAAGAAAGAAAAATTCAATCTTTTCCAAGAGAAGGACAAAGGAATGGCTGCAGTTTTTGAAACTGTAGGTCAATTTTTTTATGTATTTGCCATATCACAAAACGCAATTATAGTGGCTCCGCTAGTAGCTTCCTATAGCATATTTTCTGTAATTCTATCGAGGATATTTTTAAAGGAAAAACTCACCGGGCTTCAGTATATCGTTGTTGTTATGGTGATGATCGGAATAGGGTTGCTGGGATTATCGGAAGGGTTGAGCGGATCATAAATTTATACACTAAGCGGAATAATGGAACTTATATAAAGATAAGGCTTATCTGAAATTTCAAGCTCAGATAAGCCTTATTTTATATTGTTATTTAGAGAAGATATTTTTAGTGTTTGATATAATTAAAACGAAATGTTCTAAAATATATTGATTAACCTTGTTAATTATTATATAATTAAAACATGGAAAAATGACATAAAATATCTATATTAACCATTAATAGACATATTAATGGTTTTTACAGAATTGATTATGTTAAAAAAATAACTATAAAGGTGGTTTTTTGGGTGGAGTTATTTAAAGAGGGTCAAATAGGAAGTATGGTAATAAAAAACAGAATAGTTATGGCACCTATGGGAATTGATTATATAGATCCTGATTATGGATTTTCAGAGCAGTCAATAGATTATTATGCAGCTAGGGCTGAAGGAGGAACAGGACTTGTAATGACAGGAGCTACCTTAGTTACAGATGAATTCGAAACTCCTGCTAAGTCCTTTTTATTAGACAACGAAGATAAAGTTTCAAGAATTAAGAAAATGGCAGATAAAATTCACTCTTTTGGTGGTAAACTTTGTATACAGCTTACTCTAGGGGTAGGAAAGATTGGATTTATAGGAGAAAATAATCCCTCTTTTACTAAAGATGAAATACATAGAATGGTGGAAGCATATGGAAAAGCTGCAGCTTTAGCTAAGAGCGCAGGAGTAGATGCTATAGAAGTTCACGGTTACGGTGGATATTTAATAGACCAATTCCAGTCCTCTCTGTGGAACAGCAGAAAAGATGAATACGGCGGAAGCTTTGAAGGCAGAATGAAGATAAGCCTTGAATTAATTGATGCGGTTAAAAAAACCTGCGGCGAGGATTATCCTATAATATATAAATTTACACCGAAACACCTTATTCCAGGAGGAAGAGAACTTGAGGAAGGAATTAAAATGGCAAAATTCCTTGAATCTGCAGGAGTAGCTGCCCTTCATGTAGACATTGGCTGTCATGCCTGCTGGCAGAATGCTATTCCTACAATTTATCAGGAGCCCGCTCTTCATGAAGAATATATACAAGCTATTAAAAATCAAGTTAAGGTTCCGGTAATAGGTCATGGAAAAATGGGATATCCTGAAGTTGCAGAAAGGATAATAAAAGATGGTATATCGGATTTTGTTGCTTTAGGGCACTATTCTCTAGCAGATCCTGAATGGGCAAATAAAGTAAAAGAAAATAGAGAAGAGGATATTATACCCTGCATCGGATGTAATGAATGTATATTTTCCATACTTTCCGGTGAACCGGTAGCCTGTGGGGTTAACCCAAGATGCGGAAGAGAAGGAGAAAAGATATCCAAAGCTTCAGAGGTAAAATCTGTTCTTATACTTGGCGCCGGTCCCGGAGGACTGGAGGCTGCAATAACTTCAGCAAAGAAAGGGCATAAAGTTACCCTTTGGGAAAAGTCTTCTAAGATTGGAGGTAATTTAATACCTGCTTCAGTTCCTGATTTTAAAGGAGATTTAAGAAGATTAATTAAATATTATGAAACTCAGATAAATAAACTTGGTATAGAGCTGGTTACTGATAAAGAATTTACATCAGTAGAAATTTTAAAGCATAATCCTGATGTGTTGATTATAGGTACAGGAAGTACTCCTATAAAACCAAGACTTTCTGGAATTGATGGAGATAATGTACATTCTGCTATAGATGTGCTTTCAAAAAATATAAATTTAGGTAAAGATGTTATTGTAGCCGGAGGTGGCTTTGTAGGCTGTGAAACAGCTGTACACCTTGCGAAAGAAGGAAGAAGTGTTACGATAATAGAAATGAAGGAGCGCATTTTATCAGAGCCTATGGCTTTAAATAATTTATTGGCACTGAGCAAGCTAGTAGCAGAAAATGGAATCAACGTTATGGCTGGAACTAAGCTGGCTGAAATTAGTGACAATACAGTGATTGTAGAAAAGGCTGATGGAGTGAGAGAAGAAATCAAGTGTGACTCAGTTGTCCTTGCTTTAGGTTTTAGGGCTATGGAAAATATAAAGTCTGAGCTTGAAGGAAGGATAAAGGACATAAGGGTTATTGGAGATGCATCAGCTCCTAGAAGAGTAAAGCATGCAGTAGCAGAAGGCTTTGAGGCAGCTATTTCAATTTAATATTCATCTCTTTGTATTTAATAGAGCAGATAAGGAATTTTATACTTCTTTCCTGCTCTTTATTTTTATAAAAAACTTATGATTAGATATTATAAACTATAACCTAAAATATGAAGATAATAAAAACAGTATAATAACAATAAAAACTTTTAATTTACAATATGTAAATATCTCCCCAATGCTATTGTAGCAATGAATATATTCCGTTAAGATAAGGATAATATATCTTAAGGAGGTCATGAAAATGAATGATGAGATATTAAAAGGAAAATGGAATCAATATAAAGGCGAAGCAAAGAAAAAATGGGGTCAGTTTACCGATGATGAAATAGATCAGTTAAATGGTGAGAAAGATATTATAATCGGTAAGATTCAGGAAAAGTACGGAAAGAGTAAAGATGAAGCAGAGAGAGAATTTAATGATTGGTACAATAGATTAGGTTAATAAATTAAGCCATTGGATTATCCAATGGCTTTTTGCTTTTTTTTATTTGTCCACAACCGCAGATGAAAACAAATAAAACCTAGTGTTTTACTATAATTTAAAGTTAAGTTTGTTATATGGAATATTTAACTCACTAACCAATAAAAATCTTATTTATGTTACAATAAAGTTAAAAAACACGAAAAATAATATATGGCGGAGGCTATGATGAATAGAGAAGCTATCTTGAGGCAATTAAAGTCTCAAATCAGGGTTAAGGGTCACATTATCGGAGTAGCTGCAGGAGGAGGAATGACTGCCAAATATGCCGCGCTGGGAGGAGCAAGCTTTATACTGGCCTTAAGCGCAGGAAAGTATAGACAGATGGGAAGAAGCTCGCTGGCAAGCTTTTTATGTTATGAAAACAATAATGAAGTTGTAATGGATTTTGGAATAAAAGAGCTTTTAACTACTTTGAATAGTACTCCTGTTATATTTGGACTAAACGCTACGGATCCTAATATAAAATTAAAGGAGTATATAAAAGTCATAAAAGAAAGAGGATTTTCAGGTGTTAATAATTTTCCTACAATGGGATTAATAGATGGAAAGTTCAGAGAAGCACTTGAGGAAGCTGGCCTTGGTTATGATAAAGAGGTAGAGGCTATAAGACTGGCTCATGAAGAGGGACTGTTTACTTTGGCTTTTGTTTTTGATGAAGGACAGGCTGAGGAGATGGCGCTGGCAGGAGCAGACATTATCTGTGCCCATTTCGGACTCACTGAAGGTGGAAGGCTGGGGGCAAGGAAGGTTCTTTCTCTTGAAATGGCAAAGGAGAGGGCTGAAAAAGTATATAATGCCTGCGAAAAAATCAGACCTGGAATTATAAAAATGGCCTATGGGGGACCTATAAAAACTCCTATTGACGCTCAATATATATACAATTGTACCCAATGTCAGGGGTATATTGGAGGTTCCTCCTTTGAAAGGATTCCTACAGAAAGAGCAATACTAGACATAACAAAAGCCTTTAACAGTTCCCCCAGGCTGAAACAGGATGACCTATATGAGAAAATGCTTAGTGGAAATGTAGGCAAATACTATGACTACGTAGACTTTATAAAGGCTTATGTAGATGAAAATTATATGACTGAAATACACCTAGGAGACTTGGCTATGGTTGCTCATGTAAATGTAAATTACTTAAGCACTAAATTTAAAAAGGCTATTGGATGCAGTTTCACTGAATACCTTATTAAATATCGACTTGATAAAGCCGCAGAGCTTATTATGGAGCAGAAATATACCTTGTTAGAAATATCAAGAATGGTGGGATATAATGATTATGCTCAGTTCAGTAAAATGTTTAAAAAGTATAAGGGCTGTCCTCCTAAGAAATTTCTTTTGCCTATGGGATAAGATTATAAAATATTCTGATAATAACAATATAAACACATGTTATAATGATATAAACACATTTACCTTTATAATGTTGAAGTAGTAGAATCAAAGTAATGATTCTACTATTTTTTCATAGAAGGGGAGGTTATATTTTGAAAACTATTGCTATTGCAGGCACTTTTGATTCTAAAGGAACAGAGTACCTTTATTTAAAGGAACTTTTAGAAAACCTTGATTTGAATACCTTTACAATTCATACCGGTGTATTTGAGCCGGCCTTTACCCCTGATGTATCAAATTCTCAAGTCGCTGAGGCAGCAGGTGTAACCATCAAGGAGTTGGCTGACAAAAAGGACAGAGCATATGCTACAGAAATGCTCTCTAAGGGAATGGAAGAGCTTATACCAAAGTTATATAAAGAAGGTAAATTTGATGGGATTATATCCTTTGGGGGATCAGGAGGAACCTCGCTTGTTGCTCCTGCCATGAGAGCACTTCCTATAGGAGTTCCTAAGGTTATGGTATCTACCATGGCTTCAGGAAATACCGCTCAGTATATAGGAACCAGCGATATAGTAATGATTCCTTCTGTGGTAGATGTGGCAGGTCTAAATAGCATATCCACTAAAATTTTCTCTAATGCTGCTTTTGCTATAGCAGGGATGGTCAAATTCGAAAATGCTAAAAAAGTTGAGGAAAAGCCTTTAGTAGCGGCTACAATGTTTGGAGTTACCACCCCCTGCGTTGATATGGCCAGAGAATATTTACAGGAAAAAGGGTACGAAGTTCTTGTATTTCATGCTACAGGAGTCGGTGGACAGTCTATGGAGTCACTTATTAATGGCGGATTTATTAAAGGAGTTCTAGATCTTACAACTACAGAATGGTGTGATGAAATAGTTGGAGGGGTTTTATCCGCAGGCCCAAATCGCTGTGAAGCGGCAGCTAAAAACAAAATTCCTCAGGTAGTATCTGTGGGAGCTTTAGATATGGTAAACTTTGGACCGTACCATACGGTACCTGAAAAATTTGCTGAAAGAAATTTATATAAGCACAACCCAACTGTTACACTAATGAGGACAACTTTGGAGGAAAATATCAAGATTGGAAAGGTACTCTCAGAGAAGCTTAATATGTCTTCGGGGAAAACAGCTTTATATATTCCTTTAAAGGGAGTTTCAATGATAGATAAAGAGGGTGAGCCATTTTATGGACCTGAAGAGGATAAAGCTCTTTTTGATACATTAAAAGAAAAGGTTAACACAGAAAAGGTAGAAATAGTAGAGATGGATTCTCACATAAATGATAGATCCTTTGCAGAAGCAGCAGCACAAAAACTTATAGACTTAATGGAAAATAAATAAGAGGATTTAATAAATTAATATATTCTGTTAGGTGCTTACGAAAAATCATAGGAGTTTTAATTAAATTTAGTTATAACTAAAATTTTATATACATATAAGGAGGAGTTAATATGAATACTATGTCAAGAGCAGAAATTATGGAGAAGTTCAGAAAAGAGGTATCTAACGGCAGGATACTAGTGGGAGTTGGTGCAGGTACAGGAATAACAGCAAAGAGCAGTGAAGCAGGCGGAGCGGATATGCTTATAATTTATAATTCTGGAAGATACAGAATGGCAGGGAGAGGTTCCTTAGCAGGCCTTTTATCCTACGGAGATGCCAATCAAATCGTGGTGGAGATGGGATCTGAGGTTCTTCCTGTAGTTAAAAACACACCGGTGCTTGCTGGGGTGTGCGGTACCGATCCCTTCAGAGTTATGGATGTATTTTTAAAGCAGCTTAAGGAGCAGGGCTTCAACGGAGTTCAAAATTTCCCTACAGTAGGACTTATTGATGGAGTATTCCGTCAAAACCTTGAAGAAACGGACATGGGATATGAATTAGAGGTGGAAATGATCCGTAAGGCTCATGAGCTGGATATGTTAACATGTCCTTATGTTTTCGATCCGGATCAGGCAAGAGCTATGGCGGAAGCCGGGGCAGATATACTTGTAGCACATATGGGACTAACTACTAAAGGAACAATTGGTGCAAAGACTGCTTTAACTCTTGATGACTGTGTAGTTAAAATTGAGGAAATAATTAAGGCTGGTAAAGAGGTTAATCCTGATATAATGGTTATCTGTCATGGAGGCCCAATAGCAGAACCTGAAGATGCGGACTATGTTATAAGCAGGGTTAAAGGCATAGATGGTTTCTTCGGAGCTTCAAGTATAGAACGTTTTGCTGCTGAAAAGGGCATAAAGGAACAGGCTGCAGCCTTTAAGGCAATTAAAAAATAAAGAGTAATTAAAGTAATATTTTAAGTCTAATTAATATTGCTAAAGGATTTAATATATTAAAGTAAATAAAGTGTTTATAAAAAACTATAAGCAGATTATTCCATAAACTGTTTATAGTTTTTTTGTTATATATATAGCAATAATTGGAAGCTTATGATATATAATTATAGTATAATAATACTAAATATTATTTAAAAGGATGATAGCTATGAAGGATAATAAACCTATACTTGTTATTAAAATTATAATTGCTCTTCTGTTTTTACTTTCCATAGGAACTATGTTTTTTATAGCCTTAGATTTCAGAACTCTAAATTTAGATGTAACTTTAAGAGGTGTTGATATAATTAATCTGCCTGATAAGGCTAGAGAAGCCTCTCAAACCATTAGGCTGGCAAATTTAGTAATACCTAATTTTCAAAGTACCCTTCAGAGTTTGCTGGAAAATATGAGGTTAATTGTTATTGTGATAATGGTAATTTCATTAATTTCTGCTATAGCAACAATTTTGGTAAGGAAAAGATTTGGTTTTATAGTATCTATATCCGGAGCTGCTATTAATCTGGCTCTATTAGCCTCAGTGATTTTAAAATTCAACAGTACCTTTAAATCTTTTAAGTCTAGTATAGAAGCTTCTTTAGGGAAATTGCTGCAATTGATTCCTGGATTTAATATAACCGGGGCGGTAAACGTGAATCTAAAAGAGATACTTGGTATAGGTATAATTTTATGGTGTATAATTCACGCTGTGATTTTACTACTTTCCACTGCAGGTCTTTTTATAGACAGTAAAACTTCCAATTAATAAAAATCAGGGGAAGCTTAGCTTCTCCTGATATATTTTTAAAACTTATTGGTAAATAATTAAATATATTCAATATTATGCTATAATTATATTAAGTTATTTATGTTATATATAATTCAATGTAAGTGAGAGGAAAAATTATGTTTAAGAATAAAAGAAAATCCTACATTATTCTTACCTTGTTCTTTATAGTTTTTTTTGTATTGGTATAAATAAAAGTGAAAGAGTAATTAAGGAATATAATTTAAATAAAATAAACGAAAGCATTAAGACATCAGGAACACATATTAAAGATAATGAATATATTTTTTCTGCAGATATTCAACTAGGGGAGGAACCTCCCTTATCATCGGGAATTCTAGAGATGAAACTTTATGCTCAAATTGAAGAAGGTAAGGACAAAGATAAATTTATTTTGGAAAACACTAAATTAGAGGTTAACCCAATAGGATGTAGGGAGTATGATAAAGGCGCTGAATATATAAAAGAAAATTTATATTCTAAAAACTTTCAGTTTGGTATAAGACCTAATGAACGCTTTGAGCAGCTTATGGCATTTAAATATACTAAGTTTCTTTCAGAAAACAAAAATATCAAAATAAATAGAGTTGATAATATTAATTCGCTTTATAAAATAAAATCCCTTAAATCTCTGCAAGGTACAGACGGTGATAACAGAGTTCTGGTGGATTACAATACTTTGGAACAGTGCTTTTCTCAGTGGTTTAACGTAACATTCAAACTTAATTCTAAGACCGAAGGTGAATTTATTGTAAGCTATTAGTTTTAATAATGGTGCTTGGCAAGCTACAATTAGCAAAGCTTCAAACTTTGTTAATTGTAATAGGCCAGGCTTCTTTTCATTGCCTGGGTTAAATGGTATGATTATATAGCTAAAGATTATTACACAAGCATAAGTTAATATAAATTAAAGGTGGTTTAAAATGAGAAACTTAAAGATGATAGTGCAGTATGACGGAAGCAGATATAAAGGATGGCAAAAACAGAAGGGGGTAGATTTAACTATACAAAGCAAATTAGAAAATGTATTGTCAAAAATGACTGGTGAAGAAGTACAGGTTGTAGGCTGTGGAAGAACCGACACAGGAGTACATGCAGAAAATTATGTGGCAAATTTCCATACTGCATCTACTATGAAAATAGATGAAATTCAGGATTATTTATACGAGTATCTTCCAGAAGATATAGTGGTAAAATCAATGAAGGATACAAGTGAAAGGTTTCATGCAAGATATAATGTTAAGTCAAAAACCTATGTTTATAGGATTAACAACAATAAATTTAGGGATGTATTTAGCAGAAGGTATGTATATCATCTTAATGAAGAACTGAATCTTCAGTATATGAAAGATGCTGCTAAGGTTCTTATAGGAACCCATGATTTTCAAAGCTTTACAAGTTTGAAATCCAATACTAAATCTACAGTTAGAACCATTAATTACATAAACATATCAGATAATAACGGTGTAATAGAAATAGAGGTTAATGGTAACGGATTTTTATTGAATATGGTTAGAATAATCACCGGAACATTATTAGAAGCAGGAAGAGGAAAATACAGTGCTGCTGATATAGAAAAGATACTAATGGAAAAGAAAAGGTCAGAGGCAGGACCTATAGCCCCAGCTAAAGGATTATGCTTAAAAGTCGTAAACTATTAAGTTAGTAATAGAAAATGATTTGAATTATAAATTAAAACTATAAGCTGAGGAATTAATTATGGATAAAAACATTAAAATGATGAAAAAGCTGATCGAAGAAAAGAAGCAAAAAGGTAATAATATGAAAAATAATAAAAAGGCTGAAAAGCTTATTGGAAAAGGATCAAAGGGTGTTAAGGTTGGCAACGGCAGAGGCTTATTTGATAAATAGTGAAGACTTTTTACAGGTGAAATGATAAATAAAGATATTCTTATTTATCTCCTTAAAAAGCAAATTTATTTAAAGTCAGGAGGCTTTTTAATCCTGACTTTATTTTTGTCACTTGTCAGGTGCCTGGCACTTTACATATTTTTCATTTTTTGTTAACATAAATATTGCAAATATTACTTTACATATTTATGATTAAGAGGTACAATTGTGGAACATATGTTTGGTGTTGCGGTTGGTCAGAATTGAAAGTAATATTTAGTGCATAAATAAGAGTCACAATACAAGGCTTTAAATTCTGGAGGATTATTTATTATGAAAAACAATTGGAAGAAAAATATAGTACTCTTTTTGGCCAGTCAGACAATTTCCCTCTTTGGTTCTTCCTTAGTTCAATATGCAATCATGTGGTATATAACCCTACAGACTCAATCCGGAGTTATGATGACTATATCAATAATATGCGGTTTTGTACCTACTTTTTTCCTTTCACCCTTTGCCGGTGTATGGGCAGATAGATACAACAGAAAATTGCTTATTGTAATGGCAGATTTTTTAATTGCTGCAGCAACCTTTATTTTAGCGATTATATTCTTAATAGGATATAGAGAAATATGGCTGTTATTTGCAATGTCGGCGGTAAGAGCATTAGGATCAGCAGTTCAAACACCGGCGGTGGGAGCCCTTATACCTCAAATAGTTCCAGAGGATAAGCTTACTAAGGTAAACGGAGCAAATGGAAGTATACAGGCTTTAGTAATGCTGCTTTCACCTATGGCAAGCGGATATTTATTATCTATAACTACAATGGAAAATATATTTTTTATAGATGTAGTTACAGCAGCCATAGCAATTATAGTACTCTTGGTATTTCTAAAGATTCCTGCACACTCAAAAGCCAGGGAAAAGCAGTCTGTAAGCTATTTTGAAGATTTGAAAAAAGGATATGTATATATAATAAACCATGGTTATATCAAAAGATTCTTTATATTCATAGGAATATTCTTTTTATTAGCTTCTCCTGCATCTTTCTTAACACCCTTACAGGTTACCAGAAGTTTTGGCGATGAAGTTTGGAGATTAACAGCAATTGAAGTAGGTTTTTCAGTGGGGATGATTTTAGGTGGTGTTCTGATGTTTTATTGGGGTGGATTTAAAAACAGAATTCATACAATGACTTTATCCTTTTTAGTAATAGGAACATGTACCTTTACTTTTGGAATCATAAGAAGCTTCTGGCCATATGCTGCTGTTATGGGTGCTTATGGACTGAGCTTGCCTCTATTTAATACTCCTGCTACGGTACTTCTTCAGGAAAATGTGGAAGGGGATTACTTAGGAAGGGTATTTGGAGTTTTAAGCATGCTCTCCAGTTCCTTAATGCCTTTAGGGATGCTATTTTTTGGTCCTTTAGCTGATATAGTAAAGATAGAATGGCTTCTTATACCAACGGGAATACTTACCTTCATTCAGGCGTTTTTCCTAATAGGCAGCAGAGTATTGGTAGAAGTAGGTAAGCCTAAGTCTGAAAAATCTTCATAATATGATTTGAATATTTTTATTAGCTGTTGAATTAGTAGTTGAATAAAATACATGTTTAATAAATTAGATATTTTAATGAAAAACACCTTTGACTTTTTATAAAATAGTCAAAGGTGTTTTGCTGTGGGTATTTTGTGAGTATTTAATGTAGTTATTATATTAATCTATTATCTTAATTAAGATAATAGTGAGACTAGCCTACATATCCTGCAAATACATATATGAATATTAGCGATGAAGCAGCTACTGCTGCCCAGGTACATCCTCCAAGGATAATTGGTTTAATACCTTTTGTAAAGAGGTCTTTGAATTTGATTTTAAAACCAACGCCTGCCAAGGCTATAGCAATTAAAAGTTTATAGCCCTTCTTAAAGAACACAGAGGCTCCTGGTATAGCTTTAAAGAGTCCGGCGGTGTTTAATATAGCCATTATTAAGAATATAACTATAAACCATGGGAAAACCTTCATTACTGTTTTTCCTACAGAAGCTTGTTCTGTGGAGGCTGAATTTGCTTTAGCTTCTTTACGAATAGTGATAATAGTAAAAATAATTGCAAGAAGTATTAACATTGTAGTTCTTGTAAGCTTCACTGTTATAGCTAAATTTAAATCCAAATTATTTATAACGTTATAAGTTGCCTCAGCAGCAGCAACGCTAGAGGTATCATTTATAGCTGAACCTGCAAGAAATCCGAATTGATTGCTGGTCAGATTTAAAGCTCCTGCTAGGTAAGGATACACAAGGGCTGCAAGTATATCAAAGAGAAAAATGGCTGTCATTGCATAGGCGATTTCTGTTTCTTTTGCTTTTATTATAGAAGCTAAGGTTGCGATGGCAGTACCTCCACAGATACAGGTTCCTCCTCCAACAAGGGTGCAGGTATTTGAAGAAAGTGAAAGCTTTTTACCTATTAAGTAAGCAACTCCGAAGGAAATACATATATTTGCAATAATTAATGGTAAAGCTTTTGCGCCATAGCCTAAAATTTCATTAAAGTTTAAGGTTGCACCGGCTAATATAATACCAAGACTTAAGAACTTTTTACCTACAAAGGTTGTTCCAGCTTTAAAGTCTTTATCAATACTTGGCATAAAATTAACGATAATCATACTGATAAAAAGGCCGATCATAGGAGCACCCACTATATTCTGCATACCTCCTAAATAAGTTGCAGTAAGCCCTATAAGAATACATAAGCCAATAGCCAAATACTTCTTATTATTCAATATTAATAACCCCTTTCTTTACACTAATCCAATTTATTGTTAAAAAATTGACTAATAAAATCAAAAAAAAGAATATATATCCAGAAGAAATCTGCAGATTTCTTCTGGATTACTTATCAAACCCCTATGTTTAAGGAGATTTCAGTCATGTAAACATAGAGCGTTGAAAGCTGAAATTAGCAGGTTGCACCGCCAGCTAGATGGAGCTGTGCATCTAAAATCTCTTGTTTTCTGGCCAAGATTTCATCTGAAAGTAATTGAGCTTCAACATTTTCAAAACCGATTCTTTCAATAGTCTGAGATAAACGTTCTCCGGTTTTTCCTTGTTCTCTGTAGAAAAGAATTGTCTTTTCTATAACTCTTAATGCTTCTTCTTTATCTGTGAATATCTTGTTTAGAGGAATACCCTGCGCAACTCTTTTTCCCCATCTTCCTCCAATGTATATTTTGTATCCAACTTTTCCATCTTCAATAGCATCGAAGTGGCACTTACCTACACACCTTCCGCAGTTATTACATTCATCTGAACTTATTTCTAAAACTCCATCTACAACCTTAGCTGCATTTACAGGACATGCATCTTCTACAGAGCATTTCTTACAGCCGTTACATAAGTCTTCATCGTAGTTAGGTATTAATTGTCCAATTATTCCTAAATCGTTAAGGTCTGGCTTAACACAGTTGTTAGGACATCCACCAACTCCAATTTTAAATTTATGAGGAAGCTTTACATTAGCATAACCATTGAAAAATCTTTCGTGGATTTCTTCAGATAGACCAAAAGTATCAATCAGTCCATACTGACAAGTAGAACCTTTGCAGGAAACTACAGGACGAACTTTTGATCCAGTACCTCCGGTTACAAGACCTTCTTTTGCTATGTAGTTTCTGAAGTCTTCGATTTTATCATAAGGTATTCCCTGACATTCAACGGTTAATCTTGTAGTAAAAGTAACTATTCCATTACCAAATTTTTCAGCAGCTTCAGAGAGACACTTGTTTTGTGCTGCAGTAATCTTTCCATTTACAGTTATTATTCTTCCTGAAAAATTGTTAGTACCTTTGTTTCTTAAAAAACCAAGAGCTTTAACTCTTTTTTCATCACTTGCAGTGATGGTCATAGTTGGCATCATATTAAATTCCCCCATTATATTATGTTTATTTTATAGCTCCACCTCATTGAAAGTAGAACCACCTTCAAGCACTAGAGTATTTGTATAACCGAAATACTTTAATCGGTTTTGAAGCATATATGCTCTTTTACCTTTTGCACATACCAGTAATAACTTTTCATCTTTATTAAACTCAGGCAGTTCACCATTTACCTTTGTGAGATCTACGTAAGGAGCACCGTCTATACTTGGTGATAAAGAAGCATCTATTACTTTGTAGTCCTTAGCTTGTCCTGCTATGAATTCAGCAGGAGTTACAGTATTAAAGGCGCCACTTATTTTATTTAATAATATATTAACGGTATGGCTGAAGGGATGGATAGCTGTGGAGAAAGGTGGTGCATATGCTAAATCCATATTTTCCACATCCTCTAAAGTAGCTCCCAAAGTAATTGCAGTAACAGCTATATCTACCATTTTATCTACAGCACCTTTACCAAGTACTTGTATACCTAATAGTTTCTTAGTTGTTCTGTCAGCAATGATTTTTACTATGAAAGATGATGCGTCAGGATAATAATGTGCTTTATCGTCCACTACTGTTACAACGCTCACTACATCATAACCTAATGCTTTGGCAGCAGACTCTGTAAAGCCTGTTCTTCCTGCATTTAGTTCAGGAAGTTTAACTACAGCAGTTCCCAAGACACCGCCGTAGGCAATTTTGCTGCCACTTATGTTTTTAGCGGCAATACGGCCTTCAATATTTGCTGATGATCCCATTGGAGACCATGCTGGTTCCTTTGTAACTGCATTGATTACGCAGGCACAATCACCTACTGCATATATATCTTCATCATTTGTCTGAAGGTATTCATTAACTTTAATTGTTCTATTAGGCATAAGCTCAATTCCTGTATCAGCTAAAAATGCAGTATTGGCTCTGATACCTACTGAAAGTACAACGGCGTCAGCCTTCATTGCTCTTTTATCGGTTTTTACCTTTTCTACCCTTCCATCGCCAAGGATTGCTTCTAATCTAGTTCCTGTAAAAGTCATAATTCCCTGATCTGCCAAATGATTGTCAGCGTATTCAGCAAACTCAGTATCAAAACCTGGTAGTATTTGATCAGCCATATCGATTACTGATACTCTAACTCCCTTGAGGGATAAGTTTTCAGCCACTTCAAGACCAATAAAGCCTCCCCCAACCACTACGGCTCTTTTTATGTCTCCTGATTCAACTGCGTCTCTTAAAGAAATTGCATCTTGAGGAGTTCGCATAAAGAAGACACCATTTAAATCAACACCTTCTACAGGAGGTTTGATCGCATCAGCACCGGTGGCTATAACTAGCTTATCGTAGTTAAAGTTTAAAGCCTTTTGAGTCTTTAAATCTAATGCTTGTATAGTTTTTTCATTACGATTTACTTTAGTAACCTCCACTTCAGTTAACACTTCAACTCCTGTTAACTTAGAAAAGCTTTCTGGAGTATTTACTATTAACTGGCTTTTTTCCGGTATGACGCTACCTACATAATAAGGTAGTCCACATCCCGCGTAAGAGATATCTGTGCTTTTTGTTAGAATTTTAATTTCATAACCGCGATTTTCACGCTTAAGCTTAGCTGCAACCTTTGTTCCGGCGGCTACTCCACCTATGATAAGAACTTTCACATACTCACACCCTTTGTTTATTTTTTAACATTATATATCACAATTCTAATATATCACTTGTTTAATAATTAAGAAAGTGATATTATCTTATCAGAATCATAGGTAAAACCTATTGATAATTCTGATTGATTTATAGGGGTTTAATGTGCTAAAGGGGGAATAAATATGACTATAAGGCACCTGAGGATATTTATTGCTGTGGCAGATAGTGGAAAAATGAGTATTGCAGCATCTAAGTATTTTATTTCACAACCAACTGTGAGCCAAACAATAAAGGAACTGGAAGAGCATTATGGGGTTCTGCTATTTGAGCGTCTTTCAAAAAAATTGTATATAACAGAAGAGGGAAAAAAGCTTCTATCCTATGCCAGATTGGTAGTGGATCAATTTGATGAATTAGAAGAAAAAATGCTTAAAAAGAATTATACGGAAAAGATTAGAATAGGAGCTACAATCACTGTAGGAAACTGCCTGCTTTATGAAATTATAAATGGTTTTAAAAAAATAAATCATAAGGTAGATGCTTACAGCTATGTAGGAAATACAAAGGTTATAGAGGAAAAACTGTTAAAGTCCGAATTGGATATTGCCATTGTAGAAGGTAAAATTAAAAGCCCTGATCTGATCGCAATTCCAGCTGTTGATGATTATCTTGTGCTTACCTGCAGTAAAAGTCATCCTTTGGCAAAAAAGAAAGTGATTAAGCTTTCAGAGCTGACTTCTTCATGTTTTGCTATGAGAGAAGAAGGCAGTGGTACAAGAGAGTTATTTGAAAGCTATATGATAAAACAAGGGTTATCCATAAATACTGTCTGCGAAGGAAACTGTCCTGAAGCTTTAAAAAATGCGGTTATGGAAAATCAGTGTCTATCCGTTATGTCAGTACGGCTCGTAGAAGATGAAATTAAAAAAGGAGACATTTATGTGATTAAAAGCTCTGAATCTGCTTGGAACAGAAGCTTTAGCATAGTATATCATAAAAATAAAATTATAAGTGAAGCTATGCAAGACTTTATGGAGGTAGTGAAGAACTATAAGCATACAGATATACTGGAGGAAGCTGATGTAGGTAAACTGATAAAAGGTTAATATAGATAAAACTTATAAATATCATTATATAACTTTATTTGAAACTACAGAAAACACTGTGTTAAAATTTGAAAGTCAGTAAAGATTATGGATATAGAGGAGATGTAATTATGGATATTTCCATGGTTGGCATAGATTATAGCAAAGCAGCCATAGAATATAGGGAGATGTTTGCACTTACTGTATCAAATGGTGCAAAACTAGCTCATAAGATTGTGAATACTTCCATGGCAGAAGGGTGTGTTGTAATATCTACCTGTAACAGAACAGAGCTTTGGTTTAGCGGATTAAAGGGCTCACCTTTAGAGATTTTTCTCAGAGAAAAAGGTGTACAAAGCTCTCAATATGATAAATTCTTTACAGAAAGATATGGAGAAGAGGCTATAGATTATTTATTTGAATTGAGCTGCGGCTTACACTCTCAGATATTTGGAGAGGATCAAATATTATCTCAGGTGAAAACAGCACTTCAGAATGGAAGAGAAAACAATCATGTGGATTCTGTATTGGAAACCCTTTTTAGAATGAGCATTACAGCTGCAAAAAGAGTTAAGACAGATGTGAAACTTACCTCTAAAAATATGTCAGTGCCTGAAGGGGCAGCTGTGCTTTTAGAACAAAAAATAGGTGACTTAAAGGGCAAGAACTGTTTGGTTATAGGAAATGGAGAAATGGGAAGACTGATGGCGGAAATATTACTTGAAAGAGGCTGCAAAGTTAGTATGACATTAAGGCAGTATAAAAAGCAAGATGCTGTTATACCGGAAGGATGCAGTATAATTTCCTATGAAGACAGATATGAAAATATAGCAGAAAAGGAATTAATTTTCAGTGCTACCTTGAGTCCGCATTTTACCATGAAAAAAGAGGAGATTGAAGGCAGATTAAAAGATAAAGATTATATCTTTATAGATTTAGCAGTACCCAGAGATATAGACCCTTCTATGGCGGAATTAAAGGGGGTAAAAATTTATGATATGGATAAGCTTGGTATGGACAGAAGCTGTAATAAGGAAGAAATATATAGCGCAAAAGCTATTTTAAATAAATACAAAGAAGAATTTTTAGATTGGTTTTGTATAAGAAAATGGATTCCTGTAGTTAAGGATATCAGTGAAATTACCGGAGAAGTAACTGATGCAAAACTCACTAAAGTTTATAAGTCCATTGAAATTACAAAAGAAGATCAAAATAAGCTGCAAAAGAATATTCAAACCGCTGCAAAAAAAGCAGTTGCAAAATTGATTTTAGATTTAAGAGATCATATGGAAACAGAAAAATGGTGTGAGTGCATCACTGCACTGGAGGCAGCAGCTAAAGGGCTGTAGTATATCTTCACTAATATAAGCTGATAATAGGAGAATAATTATGTTAAGGAAAAAAATTATTGTAGGGAGCAGAGACAGTAAGCTTGCTGTAATGCAGAGTGAGCTTGTTATGAATGAGATAAAAAAAGCAAATCCTGAACTGGAACTGGAACTATTAACTTTAAAAACTACAGGAGACAAGATACTTGACAAAACACTGGATAAAATAGGTGGAAAAGGTCTTTTCGTTAAAGAGCTTGATCAGGCTTTAATGGATGGAAGAATCCATATTGCTGTTCACAGCCTAAAGGATATGCCTATGGAGGAGAATGAAGATCTGCCCATTGCTGCTCTTCCTAAACGAGGGGATCCAAGAGATGTATTAGTGCTACCTCAAAATGATATAAACCTGAACTTTTTAAGTAATGTAGGTTCTTCCAGCAGCAGAAGACAGCTTCAGTTAAAGAAT
>NZ_CCXI01000041.1 GCF_000820705.1 Clostridium polynesiense
TATAATAATGAGCAGTGTTCGGGGGAATATAATTACCCGTCTTGCAAAGCTAGATAGAGGGGAATATTCAGCTCTTATTTTAGCAGCAGCAGGACTTAAAAGAGCTGGCTTAGAAAATAGGATAAGCAAATATTTCTCAGTAGATGAAGTAATTCCATCCGCAGGACAGGGAATACTTTCAGTACAGGCAAGAAGGGATTTGGATTGCAGTTTTTTAAATTGCCTAAATGATGAAAATACATCTTTTGCCGCAAAGGCAGAAAGAAGTTTTGTCAGGACGTTAAACGGGGGATGTTCTTCACCTATAGCAGCCCATGCCCGCATTATAGGAAGAGAATTAAAGCTTTCAGGGTTATATTTTAATGAAGAAACTAAAGAGCATAGCGTTGATTTTATAGTGGGAGATGTAGAAAAATCGGAGCGGTTAGGATATGACTTAGCTTTGAGAATGAAAGGAAAATTAGGGTGATGAGCAAAGGAAAGGTATGGCTTATAGGGGCAGGACCTTCAGACCCCGGACTATTTACTTTAAAAGGAAAACTTGTCCTGGAACAAGCTGATGTAGTGGTATATGATCAGCTGGTAGGTGATGGAATCTTAAAAATGATTCCTAAAAGTGCTGAAAAGATAGATGTAGGTAAAAAAGCAGGAAACCATAAGGTGCCTCAGGAGGAAATCAATGAAATATTGCTGAGAGAGGCACTCAATGGCAAAAAGGTCGTCAGGTTAAAAGGAGGAGATCCCTTTTTATTTGGAAGAGGTGGAGAGGAGTTAGAGCTTCTTTGTGAAAACAAGATTCCTTTCGAAATAGTTCCTGGAATAACCTCTGCAATATCTGTACCTGCCTATGCAGGAATTCCTGTTACCCATAGGGATTATTCACCTTCTCTTCATATAATCACCGCTCATAGAAAAAGAGGTAGTGAAGAGACTGTAGACTATAAAAAGCTTGTTGCTCTGGGAGATGTTACCTTAGTATTTTTAATGGGAGTAGGGGCTTTAAATGAAATATCTCAAGGACTAATTGAGGCAGGAATGAATAAAAGAACTCCTGCTGCTATACTGGAAAAAGGAACCTCCTCTGCTCAAAGAAGAGTGGTTGCTGATATTGAAACTTTGCCTAAAGAAGCTGAAAAGTATAATATAGGTACACCAGGCATAATCGTAGTTGGAAAGGTATGTACACTGGCAGAAAAATTTCATTGGGCTGAGGATAGAGAGCTTGGAGGCGCAAGGATAGTGGTTACCCGTCCTAAAAAAAGATCTTCTAAGCTCATGGAAAAGCTATATAACTTAGGTGCGGAGATAATAGAGCTTCCTGCAATAGAAACTGTATCGGTACAAAGTGATACATTAAATGAAATGATTCAGAAAATAAATAATTTTAATTGGCTTGTATTCACTAGCGCAGTTTCAGTGGAAATTTTATTTGATTATTTAAAAAGCATCAGAATGGATATTAGAAATTTAGTAAATATTAAGTGGGCAGCAGTGGGGCCTGCTACTAAGGATGCTATAGAAAGCAGAGGAATATTAGTTGATTACATTCCGGAGGAATACAACGGTGAAGCTTTGGCCAAAGGGCTAATAAGTATTTTAAATAAAGATGATAATATTTTAGTATTTACACCGGAGGGAGCAGCTCCCCCATGCGTCAAAGCTTTGAGGCAGGAAGGGTTTAACTGTGATTCTATGGCAGTTTATAAAACTGAATATGAAGAAAATGAGGAAATTAAATTAAGAGTTCAAGACATAGTTGCTTTTACCAGCGCTTCTACTGTAAAAGGCTTTGTAAGAACAATGAAGAATATAGATTTTAAGACCGTAACAGCGGTGTGTATAGGAGAACAGACCGCTGAAGAAGCAAGAAAGCATGAGATGAAAGTAGCGGTTTCAGAAAAGGCATCTATAGAAAGTTTAACAGAGAAAATAACAGAGATTTATAACATAATGAAACATCGAGAGAAAAATTAAAATAGAAGGGACATGAAGGAATTGGAGATTTTAAACAGACCAAGAAGGCTTAGAAGCAATCTTATTCTTAGAAATATGGTTAGAGAAACCCGAATGGATAAAGCTTCATTGATCTATCCTATTTTTGTAAAGGAAGGACAGGGAATAAAAGAAGAAATTTCTTCCATGGAAAATCAGTTTAGATATAGCGTAGACATGCTTCCTTACGCATTGGAAGAAATTGCGAAATCAGGAGTGTCCAGTGTTATGCTTTTTGGTATACCAAATAAAAAGGATGAATGTGGAAGCGGTGCGTGGATGCAGGAAGGAGTTGTTCAGAAAGCTTTAATGAAGGCTAAATCAGAGCACCCTGAGCTTTATTATATCACCGACGTATGTATGTGCGAATATACTTCTCATGGCCACTGTGGAATGCTTAAGGGAGAAATGGTAGACAATGATAAAACCCTTCCTTTGCTTGCTAAAACTGCCCTTTCTCATGTTCAAGCAGGAGCAGATATGGTGGCTCCTTCTGATATGATGGATGGAAGAGTGAAGGCAATACGTAATTTATTGGATTCAAATAATTATACTGATACACCAATTATGTCTTATGCTGTAAAATATGCTTCAGCTTTTTACGGACCCTTTAGAGAGGCGGCGGGATCAGCTCCTGCTTTTGGAGATAGAAAGGCCTACCAGATGGATTATCATAATAGAAAAGAAGCTATTAAGGAGGCTTTAACGGATATTTCAGAAGGGGCTGACATAATTATGGTAAAGCCTGCCCTTTCATATTTAGACATAATAAGAGAGGTTTCCAATGAAATAAATATCCCTTTAGCTGCTTACAGTGTCAGCGGTGAATATGCAATGATTAAGGCTGCCTCAAAGCTTGGATATATTCAGGAGGATAATATGATTTGTGAAACTGCTACAAGTATATATCGTGCAGGTGCAGGCATATTATTGACTTATTATGCAAAAGAATTAGCAAAATTCATGGATGAAGGAAGGATAGGATAATGAGTAAGTCACAGGAGCTTTTTAAAAGAGCGGTTAAATGTATCCCCGGAGGTGTAAACAGTCCAGTTCGTGCTTTTAACGCTGTAGGAGGTAATCCGAGATTCATAAAGAGAGCTGAAGGTGCTTATATATATGATGTAGACGGAAATAAATATATTGATTATATAGGCTCCTGGGGTCCAATGATATTAGGTCATGACAACAAAGAAATAAGGGAGGCAGTTATAAAAGCCTGTGAAAATGGATTAAGCTTTGGTGCTGCTACAGAAATTGAAGTGGAAATGGCTGAATTAATCTGTGAATTAATACCTTCTATAGAAATGATAAGGATGGTAAACTCAGGTACGGAAGCTGTGATGAGTGCAATCCGTGCAGCTAGAGGATATACTGGAAGAAATAAGATTATAAAATTCGCTGGCTGTTATCATGGTCATAGCGATTCTATGCTTGTAAAAGCAGGTTCAGGGGTAATGGTTGCAGGAGTACCAGACAGCGCTGGAGTTCCTAAAGGTTGTGCTGAAGATACCTTAACTGCAATATATAACGATATTTCCAGCGTAGAAGACTTATTCAACAAGAACAAAGACTGTATTGCAGCGGTTATAATTGAGCCTGTGGCTGCCAATATGGGAGTTGTTCTTCCTGAGGAAGGTTTCCTGAATGAGCTTAGAAGGCTTTGTACAGAAAATGGTTCACTGCTTATATTTGATGAGGTAATAACAGGTTTTAGGCTAAGCATCAGCGGTGCACAGGGTTATTATGACATTAAACCTGATTTAACTATATTTGGAAAGATAATTGGAGGAGGAATGCCTGTTGGCGCCTATGGCGGAAGGCGGGATATTATGGAACAAATATCTCCTGTAGGTACAGTTTATCAAGCAGGAACCTTAAGTGGAAATCCTATAGCTATGGCTGCGGGCAAAAAAGAGCTGGAGATTTTGAGAGATAACCCTCAAATATACACTCATCTAAATAAATTAGGGAGTTATTATAGAAAAGAACTGAAAGAGATATTGAAGAGAAGAGGACTTAATTACAGTATTACAGGTGTTGGCTCTTTAAGCTGTTTATTCTTTACCGATACGGAAGTAAAGGACTACGAGAGTGCTAAAACTTCAGAGGTAAGGGTTTTTGGAAGATATTTTAATTATATGCTGGAAAGAGGTATATACATTGCACCGGCACAATTTGAAGCTATGTTTATTTCCAATGCTCATACTTACAAGGAGATAGACATAACTCTGGAAGCAGCAGAGAATTTCTTAAAAACAATCTAACTTTAAATATAAGTCGGAAATAATTTATAAGTTGACTGGTTAAGAAGAGCTATCCAAAGCGTTCATGGATAGCTCATTTTTATCACTTTTCGCTCTTATTTTCTATAGCAGTTTATTTAATTCATCTGCTACAAACTGAACTTGAGTACCTATTATTATCTGAACCGATGTCTTACCAGGTTTTATTATACCTGCTACCCCAGCTGATTTTATCTTTTTATCATTAACTAAGGTTATATCTGTTACTTCGATTCTAAGCCTTGTAATGCAGTTATCAACTGAGACTACATTATCCTTTCCTCCAAGCCCCTCTAAGATTGTTTTAGCAACCTGATAATAATCATCATTAGCTAATTTTGTATTCATTTCTTTTTCACTTATTTCATCTTCCTCCCTGCCAGGAGTGTTTAAGTTAAACTTAACAATTAAGAACCTAAATAATATATAATAAGCTGCTCCAAATATAAGTCCTAAAATTAAAAGCATGAAGGGTTTGTTTGCAAGAGGAAGTCTGGAGCTTAAAAAGAAATCAACAAAACCTGCACTGAACATAAAACCTGCGGTCCATCCAAAATGTGCTGCTAGGTATACTGAAAGCCCTGTGAGAAGAGCGTGAACAAAATATAGTCCTGGTGCAAGGAACATGAATGCAAATTCAATTGGCTCAGTAACTCCGGAGAAGAAGGATGCAAAAGCACCTGCCAAGAGTAAACCAAAGGTAACCTTCTTTTTATTATCCTTAGCTGTATGATACATAGCAAGAGCAGCAGCTGGAAGACCAAACATCATTATAGGGAAGAATCCCGCCTGATATATACCTGTTATTCCCTTTACTCCTCCTGGAATAGTACCCCAAAATTTATTGATATCACTTATTCCTGCAACATCAAACCAGAATACGGAATTTAATGCATGGTGGAGACCTGTAGGAATTAAAAGTCTGTTAAAGAAGGCATAAATACCGGCACCTATAGGTCCCAGACTCACTATCAGTTGTCCAAAATAAACTAATGCGCTGTAAATTGCAGGCCATATAAAGAACAAAATGACGGAAACGAACATCATAACCACTGAGGTTACAATAGGAACACTCCTTCTTCCACTAAAAAAGGATAATGCAGAAGGCAGCTTAACATTTCCGAATTTGTTAAAGCAAGCTGCGGCAATGACTCCGCTTAAAATACCGATAAAAGCGTTTTCAATCTTTCCAAAAGCCGGGTTCACCATTGCTTTTTCTACACCTTGAAGCATAGCAACCGTTTCTGAAGAAAGCAGTGTAGTTACCATTAAATAAGCTACAAGTCCTGAAAGAGCAGAAGCGCCATCCTTTGTTTTTGCCATTCCTATGGCTACTCCTACAGCAAACAATATAGGAAGCTTATCCACAATTGCAGAAGCTGATTTGATAAGGAAAGCAGCAGCTACGTTGTTTGCTCCCCAGCCAAAGGGATCAATCCAATAGCCTATACCATATAATATTGCTGCAGCAGGTAATACTGCAACGGGAAGCATAAGAGACTTTCCAATACGCTGAAGATATTTCATCATAATAAAATTCCTCCATTCCATTATTTTTTAAAGCTAAGAAGTTAAGGAATAAGTTAAGCAGATGTATTGATGATATCAATATAAAATTGTAAAAGCGAAAAGTGATTTAGAAAAAGGTAATATATACTATTATATTAGCAATAATTTATATATATGTAAATTAATACAATAATTGTTTAAAGATAATTTAGATTATCTTTCTTTTATTAAAAAATAATATATATAGTTAAAATGTATTTAATAAATTTTAAAAAAATAAATTAAGTTATTTACAAATAAAGTAGCTTTAAATATAATATAGTATATACTAAATGTATAAATATTTATAATTAGTATATACTAATAGTTTTATTATGAGCTTGGAGGTACTATATGAGAATAATATTATTAGGAGCTCCTGGGGTGGGAAAAGGAACTCAAGCAAAATTAATTAGTGAGCATTATAAAATTCCTCATATATCTACAGGGGACATACTTAGAGGGAATATAAATAAAAGAACTTCATTAGGATTAAAAGCTAAAAGTTATATAGAAAAAGGAGAACTGGTTCCTGATGATTTGGTTGTAAGCATTGTTAAGGACAGACTTGAGAAGGAGGATTGTAAAGCTGGCTTTGTATTAGATGGTTTTCCAAGAAACCTTTATCAAGCAAAAACTCTTTCAGAGATTCTTAAAGAAAATAAATGCATGATAGATAAAGTGATTTTAATAGATGTAAATAAGGCTGAGATATTGGAGAGAATATCAGGAAGAAGGTTTTGCAGAAATTGTGGGGCAAACTATCATATAAAATTCAACCCCTCTAAATTAAATGATAGATGTGAAAAATGCGGGGAACAGCTCTTACAGAGAGAGGATGATAGTAAAGATGTGGTTTTAGAAAGGTTGTCTGTATATTCCAGGACTATTAATCCTTTGGCTAACTATTATAGTGCTCATGGGCTGTTGACAAAAATACAAGGTAATGAGGGGATAGAAAATACCTTCAACAGAATATGTTCTACATTGCAGTCAGTTTACAGCCTTTTAGTTTAAATATAAAAAAACCCGATGTATATTTTTATATACCTCGGGTTTCTTTTTATAAATTATTCATATTTTTATGAGTTAACTTATCTTCTTTTTCTTTTGTTATAATGATTTCTGTATTTGCTTCTTCATTTTTAATTTCCCAATGTATTAAAAATGTTAAGGCGGCTCTTAAAGCAATAATACCGGCAACAGTAAGGATCTCAGAAAAATCTCTTACCACCACCGTTCTTAATATTTCGCTTCCAAGTTTGAATTCTAATCCCATGGCCATACCTTTAGCAAGATTTAATCTAGTTAGAGGATTTCTGCGTATATAGCCAATAATTCCTTGAAGTCCTGAAACTATAATCACTGTTACTCCTATGAACTCAAAAATAATAATCGCAATATCTACGATGTTACTTAGCACTTCATGTAATAACTCCATTTTTCTTCCCCTTTTTCAAATATAATATAACATTAATTAAAAGTTATTTACTAAATATCCTATATCATTATAGCATAAATCACAAAATATCCTAGCATCTTAAAAAGTAAAGTAGAAGTATGGAGTTGAATAAGAAAAAATT
>NZ_CCXI01000042.1 GCF_000820705.1 Clostridium polynesiense
TTTTATCGGATAGACAACAATATTATATGAAGTAAAATAAAATTAATATAAACTTTAGGAGGGAAATAATGATGACTTTAAAGAAAACGGCATTAAGCTTGGCGATTATCCTTGCGGCATCAACAGCTTTAACGGCATGTGGGACAAGCAATTCTGGAGAAAAGGAAAAGAAAGGCTCCGATGCTTCAAAGGAAAACGTTTTAGTAGTTTATACAGCTAGAAGCGAAAGCTTAATTAATTTGGTCATTCCTAACTTTGAAAAAGATACCGGAATTAAAGTGGAAACAGTGGTAGCAGGCACCGGAGAGCTTCAAAAAAGAGTAGAATCGGAAAAGAATAATCCTCTTGGAGATATTTTATGGGCAGGAGATGAAACCATGCTTTCTTCTTCAAAGCATTTATTTGAAAAGTATGTTTCTCCTGAGGATGTGAATATGCAGGATTCCTTTAAAAATAAATCAGGCTATTTTTCACCTTGCTTTGCAGATCCAACTGTATTTATAGTTAATAAGAATCTAAAGGGAGACATGAAAATTGAAGGCTTTGAAGATTTATTAAAGCCTGAATTAAAAGGAAAGATAATCTTTGGGGATCCAACAAGCTCCAGTTCAGCATTTCAATCATTGGTGGCAATGACCTATGCTATGGGTAAAAATGAAGATCCAATGTCAGAAGAAGCTTGGAATTACGTAGATAAGTTTCTAAAAAATCTAGATGGTAAAATGGCTAAGAGCTCAGGACAAGTGCATAAAAGTGTAGCTGATGGGGAATATGTAGTGGGATTAACTTGGGAGGATCCTGTAGCCAATTATGTTAAAAATGGTGCTCCAGTGGAGGTAGTGTTCCCAAAAGAAGGCGCAATTTTTCCTGGTGAATCCGTACAAATCATAAAAGGAGCCAAAAAATTGGAAAATGCTAAGAAATTCGTAGACTATCTTCTTTCAGAAAAGGTTCAGAATGACGTAGGAACACAATTAACCGTAAGACCTCTTAGAAAAAATGCTAAATTAGCCTCTTATATGATTCCCTTTGATAAGATAAAACTATTTGAAAAATATGATGAAGCATGGGTGGCTGAAAATAAAAATGCAATTACTGCTAAGTTTTCCAAGCATATTGAAAAATCACAAGATTAATTATCTATAATACTTTAATTAATAGGGGCTTTGACACTAAGCTGAAAGTTTAGGTGATAAAAGCTCCTTTATTATACTATTATCAAATTTTAAGTAGAAAGGTATAGGTAGCTGATATGAGTGTATCCATTAATATAAATGATGTAACTAAAAAGTATGGTAATGATATAGTGATTAACGGGTTATCCTTAAAGATACGTCCGGGAGAATTTTTTACTCTCCTTGGACCTTCAGGATGTGGAAAAACTACTCTTTTAAGGATGATTATAGGTTTCAACACTATTGAAGCAGGAACCATTGAGATAGATGACAAGGTAGTTAACGATATACCTACTAACAAAAGAAATATGGGGATGGTGTTTCAAAATTATGCTATATTTCCTCATATGTCTGTTAAAGATAATGTAGCATTTGGATTGAAAAACAGAAAAGTATCTAAAGCAGATATTGATAGACAAGTTGATGAGATACTAAAGATAGTGAAGATTGATCATTTAAAGGATAGAATGCCTGTAAAGCTTTCAGGAGGCCAGCAGCAGCGTGTAGCACTGGCAAGGGCATTAGTAATACATCCAGAGGTTTTGCTTATGGATGAACCTTTATCAAATCTAGATGCCAAATTAAGAGTGGAAATGCGCAATGTTATAAAAAAAATACACAATCAAATCGGTGTGACTACTGTGTATGTTACTCATGACCAGGAGGAAGCTCTAGCAATATCGGACAGGATAGCTATTATGAATAATGGGCATATACAGCAGATAGGAAATCCTAAAGATATTTATCAAAGACCTGCAAATATATTTGTATCAACTTTTATAGGAGTTTCAAATATACTAGAAGGTAAAATTCTTCTTGGAAACAATGGAGAAAAAAGAGTTCTTCTGGAGGACTCTTATTTTGAAGAAATGGATAACATTATAGGTACAGTGGAAGATGGACAAGAGGTTTTATTATCAGTGCGACCGGAAGAATTTATTATCAGTAATAACAAAGAAGGGCTAAAGGCAACTGTTAAAAGTAGTGTATTTTTGGGAGTAACAATTCATTATTTTGTCGAATTATCAAATGGGCAGGAAGCTGAGGTTATACAGATTTCAGAATTACAGGACATTATACCTGATAACAGCGAAATATATCTAAAAGCAGATAGAAGCAGGATTAATGTATATGATAAAGAGAGTAATAATTCACTTATAAAGGAGGTAGGCTTCCTTGGAGTATAGTGGAAAGAAGGAAATTAATATATGGAAGGTGTTCACCATCGCCATTTTAATAATATTTTCTTTATTTATAATATACCCTTTAATTTTAGTATTATATAAAAGTGTCGTGGAGCCGGAATCCGGACGACTAACCTTAGATTATTTCAAAAAATTCTTCATGAGAAAATACTATTGGAGCACCCTTGTAAACAGCTTCAAAGTGACTGTTGTAGCTACTTCCCTATCCGTAGCTATAGGCCTCCCTATGGCTTATATACTTAGAAGCGTTAAGATTAAAGGGAGTGGAATTTTAGATATACTTATAGTAATTTCATATTTATCACCACCCTTTATAGGAGCTTATGCGTGGATTCAGCTATTAGGGAGAAATGGTGTTATTACTAAAGTGATAAATTCCATATTTAATATTCACTTAAACGGAATATACGGCTTTGCCGGAATAGTTTTGGTATTTACCCTGCATCATTTCCTCTAGTATATATCTATATTTCCGGGGCATTGAAAAATTTGGATAATTCATTAAATGAAGCTGCTGAAAGCCTTGGATGCACAGGAATAAAAAGACTGGTTAAGATTATTATGCCACTGGTAATGCCTACGGTATTAGCAAGCTCCTTACTAGTTTTTATGAGGGTTTTAGCAGATTTTGGTACCCCTATGCTTATTGGAGAAGGCTATAGGACTATGCCTGTGCTTATATATGGACAGTTCATGGGAGAAGTTGGAGGAGATGATGGCTTTGCGGCTGCCTTGTGCATAATTATTATAATCGTTACTATAGCTTTATTTATAATACAAAGGATGCTGGCAAACTATAATTCATATTCCATGACCGCTTTGAAGCCTATGACCGCTGTAAAGGCTAAAGGCTTTAAAAATATAATAAGTCATTTATTTGTTTATAGTATTGTATTGCTTGCAATTCTTCCTCAGCTGGTGGTTATATATACCTCCTTCTTAAAGAGCAATGGTGGTCAGGTATTTACTGGAGGTTTTTCTCTTCAAAGCTACAACGCAACATTATTTTCCAAGGACAACTCAGCTATATGGAATACTTATAAATTTGGTATTGCCGCTATTGCAATAATTATTATTCTTGGAATTTTGATTTCATATTTAACTGTAAGAAAGAAAAATGTTCTAACCTTCATATTAGATATAATAGTTATGTTTCCATATATTGTACCAGGCTCTGTGCTAGGGATAGCTTTTTTATTTGCTTTTGGTGAGAAACCTCTGCTGTTAAGCGGAACGGTAATAATAATGGTAATCTCATATGCCATTAGAAGGCTGCCTTATACTGTTCGTTCAAGCACAGCGATTATAAGTCAGATAAGTCCAAGCATAGAAGAGGCTGCAATCAGTTTAGGTGCATCTGAGGTAAAATCCTTTGCCAAAATTACAGTGCCTATGATGATGCCTGGAGTTATAGCAGGAGCTATAATGAGCTGGGTGACAGTAATAAGCGAATTAAGCTCATCAATTATATTATATACAAATAAAACTCAAACCCTTACAGTAGCTATTTACACAGAAGTTATAAGGGGAAATTACGGAAATGCAGCAGCATATTCTACAATTTTAACCTTAACTTCAGTGATATCTTTACTTCTATTCTTCAAGCTTACTGGGAAAAGGGAAATAAGCATATAATGGTTTTTGCTTTCTGTAAACTTCCATTCATGTTATAATTATCTTGTGCTGGGTGGTGAAAAAATTGAGCAACGAAAAGAAGTTTAGAGATTTTTTGAAGAAATCCTTTATATGGTATGCAATAATTGTAATTTTTATAATAATATTATTATTTATAGGTTATATGATTCTAAATATAAAGATGTTTACAATAGACAAAAACAGAAATTATAACGCTGAGATTGAGAAAGCCGTTAACGAGGAGCTACATAGATATACTGATAGCATAGATGCATTAGCAGAGAACAGTATTGTAAAAGGAGTTCTAACAGAGGATTACGAAGCTACTGAGGTAAACAAGCTTTTGTATGGGTTCTGTAATAACCAGCAGATAAAATCCAACTTTATTCTTCTGGATAAAAGTAAAAATATAATTTCCACCAATTTATATAAAAATAATGAAGCGTTATTCCTTTTAAGCAATGACATGAAGGACATAATTTCTAAAACAGAAAATTCTTCTCAATATGCACACCGCTCAATAAGCAGCATAAATTATGATAATGGACAAAACTCAAACTATGTTTTCTCTAAGGCCATAAAAAATAATAATGAAATAATGGGATATATATTCCTGGATTGGAGAGAGGATAGCTTAAATTTACTTATTAATAATAATGATGTAGATATTACTGTAATATTAGATAAATTCGATAATGTAATATTTTCTACCCACAGAATGCTCATTGACTCTATCGGTAAGTTTAAGACAAATAATATCAGTGAAAACATAATTGAAGTAAACAATAAATTATATTATATTACTTCAAAAGATTTATATGATAAAGATATAAAGATAATGACCATGAGTTCTGTGATGTTTCAGAAACAGCTTTTTATATTTGGATGCTTATTTCTGTTCTTTATTAGCTTATTTATGATAATTTTGGTTTTGATACTGGCAGATAAAGTAACAACTAGAAACATGCGCTCAATGGATGAACTCTTAGGTGCTGTTAGCGAATTGAAGAGTGGAAACCTGGATTATAGAATTGAGTATCAGACTTTTCACGAATTTCAAACCTTATATAGTGAATTCAATGTAATGGTTTCCAAAGTCCAGGAGCTTGTTAAATATAACAACGAATTAGCTGATCGAAAGAGATTCATGGAGGTTAAACATCTGGAATCTCAGTTTAATCCTCATTTTTTGTATAATGTTATGGAAACTTTAAGATATGAAATAATACTAGATCCTCAGAGAGCGTCACAAATGGTGGTTGCCTTTGCCAATCTAATGAGATACAGGTTAAATTACGGAAGTACTCAGGTAGCTCTGAAAACAGATATAGAATATATGAAGGATTATTTAATGATACAAAAAATGAGATTCAGCAATAGGTTTGAATATTATTTACATATTGATGAAGAGATTCTTCAGAGCAAAGTTCCAAAGCTTCTCATACAGCCAATCATAGAGAACAGTATAATTCATGGAATGGAGGATACTGAATTCTTAACTCTAGTTATTACAGGTAGAGCTTTAAAAGATAATATTGAGATTATTATTGAAGACGATGGAAAAGGAATTAAAGATGATGAGCTAAACATTCTTAAAAATATCATAGAAGAAGAAAATCAATCCTCCAGTCATATAGGATTATACAATGTACATAGAACTATTAAATTAATTTATGGAAATAATTATGGATTAGATATTCAGAGTACTTATTTAAAAGGGACAAAAATAACCATTAAAATTCCATTAATAGAAGGTGAAGCAGTTGTATAAAGTAATTATTGTTGAAGATGAAGAGATCCTCCGAAAGGGTTTGCTTTTCATGGTGGATTGGACCAAGGTTAATTGTATAGTGGCCGGTGAAGCCAGCAATGGTATTGAAGGGCTAGAACTAATAAAAGAGGTTAAACCTGACATAGTTATAACAGATGTTAAGATGCCTTTTAAGGATGGATTGAGGATGCTGGAGGAAAGTATGGAGGAATTCTGCTACGAAACTATAGTTTTATCAGGTTACGGAGAATTTGAATATGCCAAAAAGGCTATAACCTTAAATGTAACAGAATATCTTTTAAAGCCAATAAATTTTGATCTTCTCTATAATGCCATTGTAAAGATTGAAGATAAGATAGATAAGAAACAGAGAATTCAGGGATATGTCCAGCTCTTAAATGATAACCTTTTGTACAATAAGTTACTTGATATGAGCTACTATAAAACTGAAAATATAAAAAATAAGTATGTTTCTAAAATGATAAATTATATAAAAGAAAACTACAGTAATAAAATTTCTCTTACAGATCTAAGTTTAGAATATAATTTATCCTATGTTTATCTAAACACAAAATTTAAAGAAGGAACAGGATACACTTTTAATGATTTTTTAAATAGGTATAGAATATTGCAATCTATTAGGCTGCTCAAAGAAAATAATATGAGAGTTTATGAAATTGCTGAAGTTGTAGGTTTTCAGGATTATAAGTATTTTATTCAGGTGTTTAAGAAATATATAGGGTGTTCCCCTATAAAATTTATGAATTCACATGTTTCTAATTAATTGAATTGACTTAATAGTATAATAACTTTATAATAAGTAGTAACTTTAAAAAGTAAAGTTACTACTTTTTATTTTTTAAATTTGTGTATGAGTGCGGGAGATGATATCTTGAAATCCTCTTATGATTTCCAATGTAATTTAGCTCAGACCCTAAATATTATAGGAGATAAATGGACATTATTAGTGCTTCATAGGATATATAACAATAAAAGTACATTTAAAGAGCTGCAGCAGGACCTTAAGCCTATTCCCACTAATATTTTATCCGACAGAATAAAGGCTTTAGAAAAGCATGAACTAATAATTTCTGTTCTTTATAATGAGCATCCTCCAAGATACAAATATAGAGTTACAGAAAAGGGCAGGGATTTCAGGCATGTTTTTAATGCTATGATTTTATGGGCAAATAAGTATTTAGATATGTGTAGTAAAACTGTAAGACATCATCAATGTGAAGGTGAGGTTGACATAAGATATTACTGTGCCGATTGTGATGAATATGTTGAAGATTTAATAGTAAAATGATGAGGAGGTAAGCAATTGCATAAATTTCATATAAAAAATTTAAAAAAATTAGACAATCCAGAGAGAAGAAAATCAATGCCGCCGGAAGAAATATTAAATAGATTTAATATTGGAGACAAAGGTACCTTTCTTGATGTAGGCTGTGGAATCGGATATTTTACATTACCTGCAGCAAAAATTTTAAAAAAAGGTTTGGCTATAGGTATAGATATAAGTGACGATATGCTTAAAGTTGCTAAAGAAAGAAATGAGTCTTTAGATAATTTAATATTCAAATTAAGTGGAGAAAACTTTTTTCCTGTGGAGGATAAATCAATAGATTATGTTTTTATATCCAATGTTTTTCACGAGGTTGAGGACAGGGCTGCTTTCATTAATGAGATAAAAAGAGTAGTAAAAACCCATGGAAAAGTACTTATAATAGACTGGGAGAAAAGAGATATGGAAATGGGGCCTCCAGCTAAAATAAGAATCAGCTTAGAAGAAATGAAAAAAATCTTTGAAGAAAGTGACTTTAAGTTTGTAGAAGAAATCCCAATTAACAATGAACACTATGGTCTGAAATTTCGGGAACAGCATTAATGGAGGTATATATGAAAAACTACTTTGATAAAATAAGTAATTATTTACTATATATAGGGATGCTTATAGGAGCATATGGTTTTTATGTAATATATATAAGCAGAGCAGGACTCCCGGAGGGAGCATGCCCCATTGAAGACAACCGCCCTATAATGTTTGTTTCCATTGGATTTCTTATAGCGTCTTTAATATTTTCCTTTGCCTCTGATTATTATAAGAAAAAATATGGTAACACAAATAAATCGAAAGAATAACACTTAAAAGCTTTAGCATGCAAGCGTAAAAAGATTATCTGTAAATAGCTTAACTATTTTAGATAGTCTTTTTTACTTTTTCTTAATTATTAAATTGCCACATTTATTGAAAGCTTTTTGGATTTTTTAACCTTTACCCTTTATATATAATGAGGTTAAAGATCTCCAAGAAGTTTAGAAAAGAGGGATGCATATGATTACATTGACAAAAAGACAAAAAAATATAATCAGATACCTTCTTGAATTGGAGGATTTTATAAGAATTAAAAATATAGCATTGACTTTCGATGTTAGCGAAAGGACTTTAAGATATGACCTAGATATCATAGAAGCCTATCTAAAGGAAATAAAAGGTGTATTAATTAGAAAACCAAGGATGGGCATCATGATTGAAGACAGAGATGAGTTGAAAAATAAATTAAAGATGATTCATTTACTTTAGGTCATCCCACAGTAGGATTATCCTTAATTGCTGGATATGTAGGCAAGTTCTTTGGAAATAAGAATAAATCCACGGAAGATATAAAATTTCCAAAGCAGCTTGAATTTTTAAAAGAAATAACCATAACCTCATCCTTGGTAATGTTTCTCGTGTATGTTGTTGTAGGATTTATATTAGGCGGAGAGCAGGCTTCAAAGGTTTTCAGTGCAGATAAGAATCTGATTATATTTTCCTTAATGCAGGGAGTATTATTCGGAGCAGGATTAACCATATTATTAACTGGTGTGAGAATGATGCTTGCGGAAATTATTCCAGCCTTTAAAGGAATTTCTTATAAAGTGATACCTAATGCTGTTCCTGCATTAGATGCCCCAATTATTTTTCCCTATGCACCTAATGCAGTGATAATTGGTTTCCTTGTGTCTATGGTTACTTCCATAATAACTTTAGTGATTCTTGGTAATACCGGGATATTTCAATATGCTGTTCTTTCACTTACTATAACTTGTTTCTTCGAAATAGGCACAGCTGCGGTAATAGGTAATGGAACCGGGGGATTGAGAGGAGCTGTCTTAGGATCAGCAGTAACTGGTGTTGTTATGATTCTTTTAGTTGGTTTTTCAGTACCTCTTCTTAAAAATACCATCTCCGATTGGATATTAATATTTGGAGGAAATGACTTTTCTTTATAGACAATAATAGTTAGAGCTTTTGGAAAGCTATTTGGCATGTAGAATAGGAGGAATATTATGAGTAAGTATGTAGAAGGGTATTTTAATCACGTAAAAGAAATAACGGATAAAGTGTATAAAAGTCAAAAAGAAAATATAGATAAGGCTGCTGAACTCTTTGCTGAGACCATTGAAGGAGGAGGAACAATTTATGCCTTCGGAGCCTCACATGCAGGTATCTTAACAGAAGAGCTATTTTATAGAACAGGTGGACTAGCTTTAATTAATCCAATATTTAATCCTACCCTGATGTTAAATACGAGACCTGTCACACTTACATCACAAATGGAGCGTTTAGAAGGTTTCGGCACAGAAATATTAAAGTCCACCAATATAAAAAAGGGTGATGTACTTCTTATACACTCTGTGTCCGGAAGAAATCCGGTCTCTATTGACATGGCTTTAGAGGCGAAAAAGTTAGGTGCAAAAGTCATAGTTATATCAAATATCGATTACTCAAAAAAGGTCACTTCAAGACATTCATCAAAGAAGCTTTTATACGAAACAGAAGATTTAGTAATAGATAACTGCGGAGACTTTGAAGACTCCAGTACTCTGATTGAAGGTATGGAGCAAAAGGTGGGTCCAACCTCCACAGCTGTTGGGGCGGTTATTGTAAATTCGATAGTTATAAGTGTTGTAGAAAAACTTCTTGAGAAGGGGATAACTCCACCGGTATTTCATAGTGCAAATGTAGATGGAGGAGACGAATTTAACACAAAGCTATTTGAAGAGTATAGGAGTGGAATATTCTATCAATAAACAGCTTCTTTTATATAAAGTGATATAAAATGTAAATTAAAAGCATAATAAGTACTTATATAATATATATATAAGTATTTTTATGCTTTTAATTTTTTATTCTTCTACAGATAGTCAGCCTTAAGGTTAATATTATTAGATATTTTGATGAGTCTTATAATATGCATAATTCCCTTATAATATAATTATGTAAATTTTAAGGAATAAATAATATTATTACATTTGAAAGAATGGAGAGGTATATATGTATAAAGAAAAAAAATTACTGAAATTATCTACTTTTGCGGCGTTATTATTCGCCTTTTTAGGAATTACCTGGGGATGAACAATACAGTCCGAAATGATACTTTTTGACGGGCTTTATTCAGGAATAAGCGTTATGCTTTCAGCATTATCACTGTATGCAAGCAAATTTATAAGCAAGAGTGATTATAATAGGTTTCCCTTTGGCAAAGTCATGATTGAGCCTTTAGTTATACTAGTAAAATCCTTAGCGTTATTTATACTTTGTGTATATGCATTATTAGGATCCGTAATGGAGCTGCTTTCAGGAGGAAATTCCGTTAATTATAATTCTGCATTAATATATGCTTTCATATCTACTATAGGCTGTACAGTAGTGTATCTATATATCAGTGTTAAAGGAAAAAAGATTTCCTCTGACATTATAAAGCTGGAAGGATCACAGTGGCTAATGGACGCGCTTCTTAGTGCGGCTGTATTAGTAGGGTTCCTGCTGGTTTTTATAATTGAAAAAACCTCCTTTAGCTATATCAATAAATATATAGATCCTCTAATGGTTTTGATGGCTTCAGGTATATTTTTAACTCAGCCTTTAAAAACCATAATAAGCAGCTTTAAAGAGGTATTAAATGTTAAAGCAGATAATGAAATCAGTGAGGAACTAAATAAGGTAGTTAAGAAAATTGAAGATGAATATAATTTTGAAAATTCCATAGCTAGAGTGGTTAAGATAGGGAGATCCTTAAGAGTAGAGGTGGATTTCATTTTAAATTCACGTTCAAAACTGAAAAGCTTTGAAGAAATAGATATTTTGAGAGAAGAAATCAATAATGCTGTGAAGAGCAGTGAATATGAAGTATGGCTCAATGTATCTATTACAGGAGATGAAAAATGGGCTGTATAAATTAAACTTTAAATTGATATGAATCAAAGTAAATATGCTATAATAAAAGTAGAAAATATGAGAGCAGAAGATTTATAATGGTAGAAATTAATGGTAGGGGGAAGCTATGAGTAATATAGCGGTAGTTTATAAATCCAGGTACGGAAGCACTGAGACTTATGCCAGATGGATAGCAGAGGAGACCCAGGGAGATTTACTCACTTATGATGAAGCATCCTTAGATAAACTTTTGGAATATGACATTATTATCTACGGAGGAGGACTTTATGCAGGAGGAATGCTCGGATTTAAAAGAATTAAAAGGCACTATAATCAATTGAAAAGTAAAAAAATAGTGGTTTTCTCTGTAGGAGCATCCCGAAGTACAAAAGAGGTAGTGGAAGATGTGAAAAATCACAACTTTACAGAAGAAATGAAATCTAATATAGAATTGTTTCATTTAAGGGGAGCTTTGAATTACCAAAAAATGAATTTCTTTGATAGATTTCTTATGTTTATGCTGAAAAAATCTATTGAAAGAAAGACAGTGGAAGATAGAGATGAAGATGCTAAAGCATTGCTGGCTACTTATGGAAAGTCAGTGGATTTTAAGAACTCCAAAAATATACACCCTATAACAGAATTTATAAAAAGATTATCTATAAGTTAGGAAATAAAAAGCAGAGATATATGTTTCTCTGCTTTTTTATTTCTAGGTTATCAGTTTCAGTTTTCATCCTCAGTATCGCTATTTAAATCAGATTCTGAATCATCGGTCTCAGAGTCCTGTGTTTCAGAAGATGCATCATCATCCTGTTCTGAGGAGTTATCATCTTCCACTGAAGAATCCTCCTCATGTGCTGAAGAACCCTCATCATCATCTTCTTCTATCTTATTTGAGACTTCCTTTTCGTCATCTTCAATATCCTGATTTTCCTCCTCTTTATCTTCTATTTTGTCATTTAGCTCATCCATAATTTCATCTACCATTTCAGAATTCCAATAGGTGACGGAGCTGTATTTCTTAAGCATCATAATAAGCTCATCTATATCTTTGTTTTCTATTTCATCCTCAAGATCATCTTTAGACAATGTTTTTTCAGCCTGATATAAACCTAGGCTTAGACCTTTGAGTTCAGATTCGGATATATCCTTATCGTTTCCTTTTATATAAACAATTTCTGAATCTTTAAAATTATTTACGAGGATTTTTTTGATATATTTTTCATATTCAGTATCATTAACGTCATTATGAAATGCAAATCCGATTATCATAGACTTATTACCTTGTGACTTTAAAAGGTTTTTTAGGACTTCAGAAGCCTCATCAAAATTCTTGCCCTTTAGCTGGTTTAGTTCTATAATTTCTCCTTGAGGATTTTTACCATTGATGCTTATAATTTTTTTCTCCCTATCCAGATTCATTTTTACTGAGGAATTATTATCTAAGGATAAAGTAGCATAAGCCTGTGCAGCTATCCTACTTGGAAGTATAGGTATTATAAATACTATTAACAGTAGTGCTGCTATTGCTGTATTTTTCAAAAGCTTTCTGTAATTAAACAATGAAACTGTTTTTTTGTATTCTTTATATATATCCTCCTCTAAAAAAAGTATTGTTTCTCCTATTTTAAGACCCTCTTTGTATTTAATTCTAATAATAGAGCCGTCGTTCTTCATTACTAAAGCATAAGGTTTTCTTATCTCCATGACAATTGCTTTATAATACATTCTATCACCTCTAATTTTTTATCCACAGGATAAGGTTTCTATATTTCCTGAAGAAAATTATAATAACGGATAGTATGAAGAATTTGCTTCTTTTAAGTATTTTTTCTGTAACTAAATATTTAAGAGATATTTTTTTTATAGGAAGACGTTTTTTTTCGAAAATAAAAGAAGTTAGATCTGCATCCTCGCTCACTTTTTCGGATACTTCTACTGCTCTTTTTCTTGTATCTTTATGCTTAGGAGCGGAATCTACCAACAATTCCATAGTGATTCCAAAATCTTTTAAATCCTCCTTGAACCTATAGATTTCTGTTCTTAATATACTTTTATCTTCTATTGGATTCTCTATAATATCTGGTACATCAAAACCCTGTTCAACTAATTTATCTAAGGAAATGGTATCCTGATACTTGTTTTCTTTTGCTAAGTAATTTTTTATTCTGCTTTCAATAACAAGTTTTGCGAAAGATAAAAAGCTGCCTCGCTCCTCATCATACTTATCCATAGCTTCTGCAAAGGCCATAAGCCCTATGCTTAGTTCTTCATCATTTTCTAAGGATATATATCTTCCGGTTACAGAGCTTATAGTAGAAATGATAAAAGGCAGATGCTCTTTAATCATATTATCCATATTCTTGTTATCAACTTTGCTTTTATCTAAGGATGATACCATAGTAACCTCTACCTTCTTTTTTCATTGACATTATTATGTATATATTATCTCTGAAGAATCTGTATGGATTCTTATCCCGGTTATTCTCTATCTTTTCATTATAAAATACCAAGTATATATTTTTTTTCGGTACTTTTTATATAAAATTAACAATAATTTTTTTCATTGAATTCCCTAAAACATTACGTTAATTTTAACCTCTGATATGTTTACTAATAAAAATGAATGTCGTACATATATTTTATAGAGAAAAAATAATAAAATTAAAGATGAATTTAAATTTATTATACTAAAACCTGAAAATTATGTCGACCTTGGTTGATTTAGATTAATATTGAAATGGTAACTTTGCAGTGCTATTATAAAAACGATATATATAAATTTACTGATTAATTAAATAATATAAAATATGGTTAAAAATAGTCATTAATTTATTCATATACTCTATAGGTTGTTATAAGGAGAATAATGATGGGCCCAAAAAAGATTTTTGTTATGTTAGCTTCTATAGTTTTATTTTTTACAGTAGTGATTATTACTTTCACAGCTGGCAGTATTAAAGAAACTGAAGGTACCACAGATAAAATGGAAGATAAAGAAGCTAACTATAAGAACTATAAAGACGAGGGATATGTTAACATAAATAATATTTCTCATGAAGAAGAGAATGAAAATACTTGTAAGGAAATTAAAAAAATTGAACTAAAAAAAACACGAAATGCTGAAAAGTCTAACAAAGGAACAACAGAAATAAAACCCTTACCTGAAAATTTAAATGTGGTTTATGATTCTGAAGTGGAAAATGAAATAATAAGACTTGTTAATTATCTCAGGAAGGAAAATGGATTATCTATTCTTAAATATGATAGTTTATTGCAAAAATCAGCAAGATATAAATCTAATTCTATGATACAGCTTCGATATTTTGGACATCCTAATCCAAATTATGATAATAAAGGGGCTGCGCATCTTTTATTTCATATATTTAAATTGGATGCTGCATTTGCAGGAGAGAATATCGCTATGAAATCTGATTTTCACCCAGAAGACCTCACTGCTGAAGTAATGTTTAACCTTTGGATGAACTCCCCTCCGCATAAGACAGCTATGCTTAATCCAAAATATAGTAGGATCGGGGTTGGAGTTGCTGTAACCAACACATCAAATGGCCTTACTAAAATGTATGGTACACAGCACTTTGCAAATTAATAATTGCTTTGTGTTTTTTGCCAGGTGCCTGGCACCTGACAAAAATATAATAGATGAAATTATAAAAGTTTGGTATACTCACTTTAGTACAATTGATTAAAGGTGAAATCGATGAAGATTAATAAGGATATTGAATGCAAAGCAGCAGCATATATAAATATTACAAAGCAGAAGGGTAATCATCTGGGTGAGCTTCTTATAATAAGCAATATCACAAAAGAACCACTATTTTATAAAGGTTTAACCATGAAGAATAAGAGTTTTATTGAAGCATTCTCAGCAGTATATTATAAACTATTAAAAAAGATTAAAAACCTTAAGGAGTCTGGAATTATAAAACCAAATGAGTTTATAACTATTTCAGTACAAAATAAAAGCATCATAAAGGAAGTTGATAATTTTATAAAGGAAGAAGGAGCTTTTTTATATGATGATATAATATCATTTCAAAGGGATATTGAAGGTATATCTCTGGTGTATAATCCTAAAATAAAAACATTGATAAATAAGTTTAAAAAAGTTAAAGATAACTCTTTTAAATATCATTATAGCAATAAAAATATTCAGGAAAATTACCGCGGATTAATATTTTTGGATTTAGAAATAAACTATTCTAAAAAATCACCTAACGGTGAAGTGGTGAGTATTGGAGCTATTAAAACAGATAAAAACTATGAGATCATAGATTCTTTTTATAGACTTATTAAACCTAGAATAGATAGCACTCTTAGTGAAAGGTGCAGAGAGATAACAAAGCTTAAACAGAAGGACATTGACAGTTCCAAAAGTTTTGAAGAAGTGTTTACAGAGTTTCATAAATTTTGCGGTAAAGGTAAATATCTATTTGTAGCCTGGAGTACTGCTGACGTCAGAGTTATCAAGTCTAATAATAAGCTTGGAGGCTTCAGACTTGAAATTGTAAACCAAATAAGAAAAAACTACTGGGATTTTCAGCAAACTTTTTCTTATGAGTATATTAAAAAGAAGAATGTAATATCATTAGATAAGGCACTAAAAATATTTAATATAGAATTTAATGGTATAAGGCATAATGCTTTGGATGACACATTAAATTTGTACAGAGTATTTAAAGCGTGGGAATCCAGTGGTAAAAAATCAAAAGTTATATAATTAAGTTATTTTAAAGGCAGGTGCTTAATATGGCGATAGTAGAGGTTGCTGAGTACAACGGTACTCCTGAGGTTTTTGCTTGGAAATTTCCCAGCGAAGAATTGGGTACATGGACCCAGCTTGTTGTAAATGAGTCCCAGGAAGCAATTTTATTTAAGGGGGGGCAGGCTTTAGATGTATTTTCTGCAGGCAGACATACCTTAGAAACAGCAAATATACCATTTTTGAATAAAATTATCAATCTTCCTTTTGGAGGGAGATCTCCTTTTACTGCAGAAGTTTGGTATGTAAATAAAGTGTTTTCTCTGGATGTAAAATGGGGAACCCCAACGCCTATTCAAATACAGGACCCAAAGTATAAAGTGCTCATACCAATACGTTCTTTTGGTCAGTTTGGAATACAAATAGAAGATTCCAGGAAATTTCTTGTAAAGTTAGTAGGAACTTTAGAAGTATTCGAGAAAAATAATATTGTAAAATATTTCAGAGGACTGTATCTTACAAAAGTAAAGGATTCTATATCCAGTTATCTTGTGCATAATAGGGTAAGTGTATTGGAAATTAACGCATACTTAGATAAGTTATCTGAGCATTTAAAAGAGAAAATGACACCTGTAATGGAGGAATATGGAATAAAGCTAGTTAATTTTTATATTAATGATATAAATATACCGGAAACTGATTCTGCTGTTATTAAGCTAAAAGAAGCACTGTCAAAGAGAGCGGAAATGGATATAGTGGGATATAATTACATTCAACAGCGTTCTTTTGATACCTTGGAAGGAGCTGTTACCAATGAAAGTACAGGACAAGCTGGATTTATGGGAGCAGGGTTAGGATTAGGAATGGGCTTAGGGATGGGAAATGCTATAGGCCCTAAATTTGGAGGTTTAGCTGAAGGTATAACTGTCAAAGGTGAAATGAAAAACTGTCCTAGGTGCAGCAGCCTCATAGAAAAATCAAAACGCTTTTGCAGCGAATGTGGTTATGATACTGAGGATAAATTTAAGGAAAATAAAATAGAAATAATCTGCAGCAGCTGCGGTACAAAATACAACAACAATTCTAAGTTCTGTCCTGAATGCGGCGATTCCTATAATCCATGTCCTTACTGTAAGTCGGATTTAAAAGTTAACGAAATTATATGTCCTGAATGCGGAAGACCCCTTCCTAAATCCTGCTCCGGATGCGGTGCTTTATTATATGAGAATTTTAAATATTGTCCTGAGTGTGGTATGCCTCTCATTAAAAAGTGTTCTAATTGCAGCTCAGAAATAAAGGGATTTTCAAAATTCTGCCCTGAATGTGGAAATAAAGTGGAATAATCAAAGCTGATATTCTTTTTAACTTAAGAAAGAAATAACTTTGTAAAGAAGCAAAAAAGGTGGAGGGTGGATGAATTTGAATATGAAGGATAATGGCAGGATAAAATGGTGGTTAACCTGGCCGGTACTAATTTTTTCTACCATATTATTTTGGCCTGTAGGGATTTATTTGATATGGAAGAGAATAGACAGTGATAAATCGTCTGCATTTAAGGTTAGCAAACTGTTAGAAATCATAGGATGGTTTTTAGCGGTTATGGGAATATTGTTTGTTATAGGAGTAATTTCAGATCCTGAAATACCGGTAGGAGATATATCTTTTGGCATTGTATTATTTGTTGGTGGAGGAATTGCGCTTATACTCTTAGGAAAGTCAATTAAGAAAAAGGCGCAAAGATATAAAGAATATATAGCCATGATAGTAAATCAGAGAATTACTTCTATTGATGAAATAGCATCAGCCATTCCAACCTCTTATGATATGGCAAAAAGGGATATTCAAGATATGATAGACAAGAACTTTTTCACAAATGCTTATATAAATGATAATACAAGAAAATTAGTTTTACCTAAAATAGTGGATTATAAAATTAATAGTGGGATAAATGCAAATAGCGATAATGATGAAAATATAAATGTAACCTGCAGTGGTTGTGGAGCTGTAAATAGTTTAAATAAAGGAAAATCAGAGGAATGTGAATTTTGCGGTTCTCCCTTGATCTCAAGGTAAAGACAGAAATGCAATACTTAAGGGATAATTGCAAAATAAATTGGTGGTTTATTTTAAAAAGAAGAGCACTTTTTATATAAAAAGTGCCCTTCTTTTTACTTTTTGTTTTCATAATCCTCTAATAAGGATGCCGCGACACCACTTAAAGCTAATAAGGCAAGTAGGTTTGGTATAACCATTAATCCGTTAAATAAATCAGCTAATTCCCAAACTATTTCCACTTTAAGAGTTGAACCGAGAACGATGAAAAACAATACTAATATGGCGTATATTTTAGTAGCCTTCTTACCAAAGAGAAATTTTATATTAAGTTCACCGAAGAAATACCAGCCTATTATAGTTGAAAAGGCAAAGAAGAAAAGGCAGAGGGGAATGAAAAATTTTCCTAAGTCACCAAGACCGGCAGTAAATGCATTTTGAGTAAGGACTATACCGGTGGCTTTACCGTCTAAGGCACCAGTAGTCAGTATAACGAATGCGGTTAGATTAAGTATTACAAAGGTATCGATAAATACGCTGATTATTGCTACCACACCTTGATCACAGGGATGGTTTACTTTTGCCACTGCATGGGCATGGGGAGTTGAACCCATTCCTGCTTCATTAGAGAAAAGGCCTCTAGCTACACCGTATCTCACTGCTTCTTTTATAGTTACCCCTACTACTCCTCCTGCAACAGCTTTTGGAGAAAAAGCACCTAACACTATATCTTTAATAGCTCCTCCCAGAGAACCTATATTTGCAAAGATTATTATAAGACTTCCTATTATATAGAGTAAAGCCATTATAGGAACGAGCTTTTCAGTAACTGAAGCGATTTTTGCTATTCCGCCGAAGAAAACAAAAGCGGATAGCACCGCTATAATTATCCCGATAATTAGGGGATTTATATTGAAGGAATTCATAAATGCTTGTCCGATAGGATTTGCTTGTACCATGTTTCCCATAAATCCTAGAGCAAGTATTATAAATACGGAAAAAAGGACAGATAATATCTTTCCGAAATTTCCTTTGAAAGCAGCTCTTATATAATAGGCAGGGCCTCCTGTAACCTCGCCATCAATGGTAGTTTTATATTTTTGTGCAAGAGAAGCTTCTACAAAAATAGTAGCCATACCAAAAAAAGCGCTGACCCACATCCAAAAAATTGCACCTGGGCCTCCTGAAGCTATAGCGGTAGCAGCCCCTGCTAAATTACCTGTGCCCACCTGTGCAGCTATTGCTGTAGTTAAAGCCTGGAAAGAAGACATACCTTCCTTTCCTGCTTTGGCACCTCTAAGAGTTATTCCTCCAAAGGTTTTTTTAAAGCTTTCTTTAAATTTTCTTACCTGGACAAATCTCAATTTAAAAGTAAAGAAAATACCTGTACCGCATAAGAGAATTAATAGTAAAGATCCCCAAAACAACGAATTGATTTCTTTTACTAAATCTAACAAACTCATAAAAAGCTCCTTTACAAATTATTTTACTATATTATACCAAAATACCAATTATATTACAATTTAGCAATGTGAAGCTGTGAAACAATAACTTAAGTATAATTTATCAGAAAATAATGTCATAGTTTGTCTTAAAAGAATATTATATATAGAACCCTGTAAACAATTATATGATTTTATTCATTAAAGTGGGTTTTGTAATTTATAGGAGACTATTATGAACAGGAAGTGATAATATTGAGATTTTCAAAGGATGAAGTTAAAGAAGTTGAAAATATGGAGTTATATAATCATGATATTGACAAAGTAGATCCTTCCAAGCCTGACAGTATACCAAAATTTGTGGATGAGCTTTTAATACCTTCGAAGGCGGTACCGGTAGGAAGATATAATGGAAATCTATACTACGAAATATATATGAAAAGAAGCAGGCATTACTTTCACAGATTTTTCCCTTCCACTATGATTTGGGGATATAATGGAACCTATCCAGGGCCTACTTTTGAAGTTCTAAGGGATCAAACTATATGGGTTAAATGGATAAATAATCTTCCTATGGAGCATTTTTTGCCTGTAGATCGAACTGTACATGGAGCAATAGACACACCTGAAGCCAGGACTGTAGTTCATCTCCATGGTGCAAATGTTGATCCTGACAGTGATGGTGGACCAGACTCCTGGTACACCAGCAATTATGTTCTAACAGGTAAAAAGTTCTCTAATAAGGTGTATAAATACACAAATAATCAGCAAGCAACTACTCTTTGGTATCACGATCACAGTCTCGGCAGCACCAGGCTGAATGTTTATGCAGGACTTGCGGGTTTTTATTTTATAAGAGATTTCCTTGAGGAGAAACTTAATCTTCCAAAGGGAGAATATGAAATACCTCTTATGATTCAAGACAAATCCTTTAATGAAGATGGTTCGCTGTTTTACCCTGACTCACCTCCTTTTCCGGTGCCGGTTAAGCCATCCATAGTTCCTGCTTTTATTGGAAATACAATAGTAGTAAACGGTAAGATATGGCCCTATTTAAAAGTAGAACCAAGAAAATATCGTTTTAGGATACTAAATGCTTCAAATACTAGAGCATACACTATTTCACTATCTAACGGAAACAGCTTTATTCAAATTGGTACTGATGGCGGGCTTTTAAGTGAGCCGGTGGAAATAAGATCTGCCACTTTGGAACCTGCTGAAAGAATAGATGTAGTAATTGACTTTTCAAAAAATAAAGGCGAGAAAATACAGTTAATGAATGTAGATAATAATCCTAATACAAGATTTATTATGGAATTTAAAGTTACACTTCCTCTTAAATCGAAAGATACCAGTGAGGTTTCGGAAATGCTGTATCCAATGAGCCATATAGATGAAAGTTTGGTTTCTACTGTTAGAAATCTTACGCTAAGTGCATCGATTGACCATTACGGACGACCAATGCTCTTGTTAAACAATAGAATGTGGGATGATCCTCCAACTGAAACTCCAAAAAAGGATAGTATCGAGATATGGAATTTAATTAACCTTACTGCATTTCCACATCCTATTCACGTTCATCTTGTGCAGTTTAAAATTATGCATAGAAGACCTTTTAATGTGGAAAAATATTTACAAGAAGGTATAATAGAGTACACCGGGGAGGCGAAAGAGCCTGAGAAATATGAAAGAGGATGGAAAGATACCGTTAAAGCTGATCCGGGAATGGTAACCTCTATAATAATGCAGTTTAAAGATCATTCTGGAGATTTTGTATGGCATTGCCATATATTGGAGCATGAAGATCATGATATGATGAGACCTTTAAAGGTTCTTGAATAAAATAATAATAAAAATTTTTACAAGATTAGTGATAAGTAGAAAATGGGAAAAAGAAAAACCTAGGAGTAAAAAAAATCAGGCATGATATACAATATCATGCCTGTTTTTTTTGAAATCATCACATAAAAGTAAATGCGTTTTATTAGTAATAAAGAAAACTATTTATAAATTAATTTTACGGTTTTACTTGTTCAATACCTTCGTTTAAAGATACAGGTTTGTCATTTTTAGGTTCAGGAACTAAGGTTAAGATTATTCCTCCTATAATAAACAGTACTATAATACTGAATACTCCATAATTTGATTTTCCTGTTTTCATTGTAACTATACCTACTAAGAATGGACCCATAATAGCAGCAAATTTACCAAATATATTATAGAATCCGAAGAATTCATTAGAGTTTTCCTTTGGAACCAATTTACCAAAGTAGGAGCGGCTCAATGCTTGTATACCGCCCTGGGAAGTACCTACTAACATAGCTAAAATCCAAAAGTCCAAAGTAGTTTTCATAAAGAAAGCATAAATACATATAAAAGTATAGATAATAATTCCTACATACAGCATTTTTTTAGCTCCAACCTTTTCCGCAAGTTTTCCGTAAAGGAGAGCAAAGGGAAATGCTACAAATTGAGTTACTAATAAAATAATAAGTAAGCTATTGCTTGAGATTCCAAGATCGGAACCGTAGGAGGTTGCCATCTTAATAATTGTATCCACACCATCTATATAGAAAAAGTAAGCTAAAAGAAATAGGAATAAAGCTTTGTGGTGTTTTATATTTTGAAAGGTTTTTCCCAAGCGCTTAAAGCTCTTAGATATGGGATTTGCCTCAACAGGTATTCCATAGTTCTGAGTAACATTTTTTAGCAGAGGAATAGTGAAAACACCCCACCAGATAGCTGTAAGTATAAATGATACTTTGCTGGCGGAAGGGACTGAAAGGGGTATCATTTTCTGCTGAGATAATATAACTATAATCATACATATGATAAATGGGATTGTGCTTCCAATATATCCCCAGGCAAAGCCTGCAGTAGAAACCTTGTCCATTCTCTCTTCTGTAGTGACATCAATTAAGAAGGAGTCGTAAAAGATATTAGCTCCTGAAAAACCTACTGCTGTTAACACATAGAATGCTAAAAGCAGAACCCATGCATAGGGAGGAATTACCGAAAGAAGCATAGTAAAGACTACTCCGATTACAAAAAATAATGTAAAGAATTTCTTTTTAAAACCTTTATAATCAGCTATGGTTCCTAAAATAGGAGCTAATACAGCTAATATAAGAGTGGCAATTGAGTTAGCATAACCCCAATAAGCAGTGGAGTTCGCTGCTGACACACCTGCCTCTCCTGCTAAAGATTTAAAGTATAGAGGAAGAATTGTTGACGTAAGGGTAAGGGTATAGGCTGAATTAGCCCAATCATAGAGCACCCAGCTTTTTTCCGATTTGCTAAATTTACTCATAATATATCCTCCCATTTATGTTTATGATAAATTATTTATTATTTTATTATTAATTATAGCATTTTTACAATAATAATACATTAATATAAAATATTAATATAATAAAAGGAAGAGTAATGAGAATAATACACTTTATAATTGTAAAGGAGAATTTAAATGAGATATGTTATAGTTTCAAAGGTTAAGGGAGCAGCTGGAAGTTTTAACGAAAAAATCAAAAGAGAAGTGCTTAATAAGTTTAATGCTAAATCTTCAAAGCTTCCTGCACATTTTACCATCAAGGCTCCCTTTGAAAGTGAAGATATATCTAGAATAGAGCATGCTATAGAGGAATTCTGTAAAACTCATAAAAAAACACCCTATATAATTAAAAACTATGATCACTTTGAGGATAGAGTTATATACATGAAGGTTATATTGCCTAAGAAAGGTAGACAGACACATGATGATTTAATTGAATCCTTATCATCTGTGTCAATGCTGACTTTTAAAGAAAATGAAGGGAAGGATAAAATATTTCACGTAACCATAGCCTCCAAGAAAATAAGGGATAAGTTTAAGGAAATCTGGGATTATGTTAATAATTTCCCATGTGAATATGAATGTGATTTTGATAATATATCCATTTATAGATGGGTGGACAATACATGGAAGCTTTATAGAGAGTTTGAGCTAGAATAGATAATTTCCAAGCTCTTTGGTGAATTTCATAAAGTATATAGTAAAATATATGAAAACCGTGATTTTTAGAGGTTTATTTATTTTTAATATAATTTATGTTATAATTTTAAAGTGTAGCAGAAATAAGAACACATGTTTGACAATGTGAATGTGAAGGATTATACTAATTGTTAGAAAGCTGCCGTTAGAAAAGTATACTTATTTTCTAGCGGATTTTTTAAGTTAACTATGATAAAACTGCTTAACAGGCAAAAAATCTTGGAGGACTAATGTACAAAACAGTAGAGTATCACGATGTGTTAAATTACACAGATTACATTTTAATAGATGTCAGGAGTCCGAAGGAATATTCAGAAGCTACCATTCCCGGTGCCGTAAATATTCCTCTCTTTCTCGATGAGGAAAGAGAAGTAGTAGGAACGGTTTATATGCAGGAAAGTACAGAAAAAGCCAGAAGACTTGGAGTGGAATTCGTATCTAAAAGGCTTCCTGAAATCTATGATTCTATAATTAAATACAGCAAAGAATATGATAAGATTATATTTTTCTGCGCCAGAGGCGGAATGAGAAGTGGAAGCATTTATTCCCTTACCAGTTCACTTGGAGTTAACAGTTACAGGCTTAAAGGTGGTTATAAGGGATACAGAGATTTTATAAACAAAGAGCTGCCTAAAATTAATGAAGAAATAAAGTATATCGTTCTTCATGGAAAAACAGGAACAGGAAAAACTAAACTTCTTTATAAGCTTAAGGATATAGGTTTTGACATTTTAGATTTAGAAAAGAATGCTAATCATAGGGGCTCTTTATTAGGCAGTGTAGGATTAGGATGCTGTAACAGTCAAAAGCAGTTTGAATCCCTTATCTATGAAGAACTGAGAAATAGAAAAAGCAATTGGATTTTCGTTGAAGGTGAAAGCAAAAGGATTGGAAGGACAATTATACCTGAATATATATGGAATTCAATGGGTGAAGGGTATCATCTTTTACTGGATACTTCAATGGAAAACAGGGTTAAAATTATATTAGAAGATTATACCAAGCATGATAGCTCGGAGGAAGATATCATTGAAGCTTTAAATGTCATGAGAAAGCATATAAGTTCAAATAATATCGATTTATATACAGAAATGGTAAGAAACAAACGATATGAAGAAGTAGCTGAATCACTTATGTTAAAGTATTATGACCCAATGTATATGAATTCAATGAAAAAACATATATTTCAGGGAAGCTTTTATTATGATAATTTAGATGAAGGTGTGGAGAAAATTAGTAGGTGGTATAAGGATAATATACTGAACAACTAAAGACGAATTTAGTTATGATTTTCCATACTAGAATTGGGGAGGTAATCATGGAAAACAAAGAAATTACCCAAAGATATGATGTGAATAGCTTAACATCTCTTGAAAAGCTGGAGCCGGTTAGAATCAGACCGGGAATGTATATAGGCTCAACAGGGAGCAAGGGTCTTCACCACTGTATTTGGGAAGTGCTTGATAATGCTATCGATGAAATAACAAATGGATATGGTAATAAAGCAACTGTTATTTTAAATAATGATAAAAGCGTAACGGTAATGGATAATGGAAGGGGAATACCTACAGGTATACATCCTATAAAAAAGAAGTCCGGTGTAGAGATGGTATATGCAGAGCTTCATACCGGAGGAAAATTTAACAATAAAAACTATAAAACCTCAGGAGGTCTCCATGGAGTTGGAGCAGCAGTAGTTAACGCATTATCCCAATGGCTTGAAGTGGAGGTTTATCAAAATGGAAAGGTATACAGGCAGAGATTTGAATATGCTTATGATAAATCCTTAAAAAAGCTTATGCCGGGAACTGCGGTAACGGCTCTTGAAGTTGTAGGAACCACGGATAAAACCGGAACCAAAGTTACATTTCTGCCTGATAAACAGGTGTTTACTTCTATAGAGTTTAAATATGAAGTCATAGATGAAAGACTGAAGGTACTTGCCTTTCAAAATAAAGGAATAACCTTGGAGCTTATAGATAACAGAAAAGAAGAACCTGTGTATAAAGAATATTATTCTGAAAATGGACTTTTAGATTTTATAAATTATCTAAATGAATCTAAGACTTCCATCCACGAGACCCCTATACTTTTTGAAGGTGAAAAGAGTATAGGCGGAATTGATATGTATGGAGAGGTGTGTATTCAGTTTACAGATTCAACCACAGACTACATAGCAAGTTTTGTAAATAATATACCTACTACAGAATCGGGAACTCATGAAACGGGCTTTAAAACAGGAATGACAAGAGCTTTTAAGGAATGGGCAAAAAAGCTGAATTTAATTAAAGAAAAGGATAAAGAGTTTGAAGGAGATGACCTGAGAGAAGGAATGACTGCCATTGTTAGGGTTAAGGTTTCCAATCCGGTTTTTGAAGGTCAGACTAAAACAAAACTAGGTAACAATGAAGCTTATACCATGATGAATGAGCTTTCCTATACCAAGCTCTGTGAATGGATAGAGGATAACAAGGAATTAGCTTCTTCTATCATAAATAATGCACTGGATGCTGCTTCAAGAAGAGAGAAGATTAAAAAGATAAATGAAGCCGAAAAAAAGAAGATAGGGAAAGGTGCTGCGCCTTTAGCTGGAAAGATCGCTGTATGTACTTTAAAGGAACCTGAATATAATGAATTTATAGTGGTTGAGGGAGATTCTGCAGGAGGAAGCGCTAAGCAGGCCAGAGACAGACGATTTCAAACTATAATGCCCTCAAAGGGTAAAATAATGAATACAGAAAAGCAGAAGCTAGAAAATGTACTTGCCAGTGAAGAGCTTAAGATATTTAACACCGCTATAGGTACAGGTACCTTAGACAATTATAAGGAAGCAGATCTTAAATACAGTAAAATTATTATTATGAGCGATGCTGATGTAGATGGCTATCATATCAGGACCTTATGGATGACATATATCTATAGATATATGAGACCGTTAATAGCTAATGGACATCTGTATCTTGCTCAGCCGCCCCTTTATAAGGTTTATAAGAATACTAAAAAGGGTGAAATATCAAAATATGCCTACAGCGATGAAGAGTTGGATGCGGTTAAAAAGGAAATTGGAAAAGGAGCCCTCATACAAAGATATAAAGGACTTGGAGAAATGAACCCTGAACAGCTGTGGGAAACAACTTTAAATCCTGAAAGCCGTACCCTTTATCAGGTAACTATTGAAGATGCTTCAAAAGCAGAAAAAATGGTTTCACTACTGATGGGGGATATTGTAGAACCAAGAAAAAATTATATGTATAAATATGCTGAATTTTAAGGAGGAGTAGAATACATGGCAAAGAAGATTCAAATACCTAAAGATAATAATATAATACCTATTCCCCTTGAAGAGGCGATGCCGGATAATTATCTGCCTTATGCAGTAGAGGTAGCCAGGGACAGAGCTCTGCCAGATGTAAGGGATGGTCTGAAACCTGTTCATAGAAGGATACTTTATGGTTCATATCTTCTTAAGGCATTTCCAGATAAGCCCTATTTTAAGTCAGCAAGAATAGTAGGAGATATACTTGGTAAATTCCATCCTCATGGAGACACCTCAGTATATGATTCTATGGTTATACTGGCCCAGAATTTTACTACAAGATATCCTCTTATAGATGGACATGGTAACTGGGGTTCTATAGATGGGGATGGAGCTGCTGCTATGCGTTATACAGAAGCAAGACTTGCACCAATAGCTATGGAAATGATAAGGGATATAGACAAGAATGTTGTAGAAATGGTACCTAATTATTCTGATACTGAAGAGGAGCCTAAAGTACTTCCTGCAAGATACCCAAACCTACTGGTGAATGGAGTTTTTGGAATTGCAGTAGGACTTGCTACAAACATTCCGCCTCATAACCTTGAAGAGGTTGCAAATGGGGTTATTGCATATATGGAAAACAATGATATAACTACTAAAGAGCTTATGAAGCATATAAAGGGCCCGGATCTTCCCACAGGGGGTATAATTATAGGTAAAAATTCTATGCTTTCTGCTTATGAAACCGGAGAAGGAAAGGTTACCCTAAGAGCTAAATCCACCATTGAAAAGCTGGAAAACGGAAGGCTTGGAATTGTAATAACAGAATTCCCTTACAGGAGAAATAAGGCAAAACTATTACAGACAATATCAGATATGACAGGGGATAAAAGGCATTCAAAGGCACTGGAATCCATAGTGGACATAAGAGACGAATCTGACAGGACGGGGATTAGAGCTGTAATTGAATTTAGAAAATCTACTGATATGGATACTGCTGAAAAGGTGCTTAAATATCTTTACAAAAGAACTGACCTTCAGTGCAATTTAAGCTTCAATATGGTTGCTTTGGCTGATGGGAAGCCACAGACCCTTGGACTTAAGGATATTATTATTCACTATGTAAGACATCAAAAGGATGTAATAACCAGGAGAACTAAAAAAGAGCTTCAGGATGCTGAAAAGAGATTCCATATAGTTGAAGGATTTATAAAAGCTATAAATATTATGGATGATGTAATAGCAGTTATCAGGGCGTCAAAATCTAAAAAGGATGCTTCAGACAACCTTATTGATAAGTTTGGGTTTACTGAAGTTCAGGCTACAGCTATACTGGAGCTTATGCTTTATAGGCTTACTGGCCTAGAAATCAAGGTTTTTGAAAAGGAATATAGAGAGCTTGAAAGACTCATTAAAAGACTTCAAAAAATATTAAAAGACGAAAATGAACTTATTAAAGTAATCAAAACAGAGCTTTTAGAGATAACGGATAGATATAAAGACAGTAGGAGAACCGAAATTATTGAAGATGAAAATGAAGCTAAGATAGATATAGAAGAGTTGGTGGTAGTAGAAGATATAGTTGTAACCCTTTCAAATGAAGGTTTCATTAAAAGAGTACCTTTAAAAAGCTATAACAGATCTAACGCAGAACCTGATAGCATTGAATATAGAGAGGGGGATTTTGCAAAATACATTTTCAATTCTAATACAAGAGATTCTATAATGCTTTTTACCAGCAAAGGAAACATGTATCAAATAAAAGGTAATACGGTGCCTGAAAGCAGGTGGAAGGACAAAGGGGAAAAAGTAGATTCCCTTATAAGAGGTATCGATTTAGATAGTGAAAGTATAGTAGCTGCCTACTCTATAAATAATATACATTCCCCAGAGAATTATATCTTTATAACCAGTAGGGGAAACATTAAAAAAACTCCTTTAGAAAAGTTTGAAACCAATTATACAAAGCTTTCTGCATTAAAATTAGAAGATGGAGAAGAGCTTGTAAAAGTTCAGCTGGTTGAAGGTGAATGAGAAGAAGGATTTCTTTCTCTTAATACAAAAAATGGTCTCAGCTTTACTCTGGAGGAGCCGGTATTGGATGCCGCTGACAGGAACATCGTTTCTTCAAACTTAGTAATGCTGCCTGATAAAGATGAGGTAATCAGTGCAGAGTTTACTAAGGAGTATGAATTTGCTTCCTTTACCTTAGGGATTAATAAAAGGGGAAACATTAAAATATACAATAAAAACAGAAAAGACGATTATATGAAAACTGCTGTAAATTCTAAAAGCAGTGTTTTAGTCTTTACAGATAAAGGAGCAGTTTATAATATACCAATGGTGATTCTACAGAATCTAAAAGATAAAGAAATATCCTTAGAGGACATAACAGATGGTTTCGACGGTGCTAAGGAAAAGGTATTAAATATAGTCTCTTCTAAGAACTTAACTGAAAGTGCCAGCGTTTATTTCTTTAGTAAGTCTGGACTGGTGAAAAAGACAAATCTAAAAGAATTTATAGGAGACTACACAGAGATTCAAAGCTATAAATTTAAGAATGAAGATGATAAATTAGTATCTATAGAGTTCGGACCTTCTGAGGATTCCCTGCTTATTATGATCACTTCAAAAGGTATGGCTATTAAGTTTGATTCAGGAAATGTAAATCCAATGGGAAGAGTAGCTTCCGGTGTGATGGGAATAAGCTTAAAGGATGAAGATTCAGTTGTTTTCGGTAAAGTTATAACTAAAAATAAAAATATTAAGGATAGTAAAGTCGGTGAACTTGCTTTAACCTGCGATGATTTTAATGAAATAACCTTAGTAACAAGTAAAAAAGAAACTAAAACAATAAAGGTTGAAGACATAAAAATTCAAAACAGAGCTGGCAGAGGAAATAATATTTTCCTTGTAGTGATGAATGATTACGTAAAAAGTGTTAAAATCAAATAAATGAATTTACTAAGGAGGGGGTCTTTTGAAAAGTATTATAGTTATGCTGGCAGAAGGCTTTGAAGAAATAGAAGCTCTTACTGTAGTGGATGTCATGAGAAGAGCAGGAGTTAAATGTAATATGTGCTCACTTAAGGGTAAGCAGGTTACAGGATCCCATGGCATCAAGGTAGAAGCAGACACTGATTTAAATTCTTCGGAACTAGTAAGCTATGATGGTATTGTACTTCCTGGAGGAATGCCGGGAGCAGAGAATTTAAAAAATAATCTTCAGGTGGTAGAACTAGTTAAAGAATATTACAGCAACGGTAAGATTGTAGCAGCAATATGTGCTGCACCTATAGTTCTGGAAAAGGCGGGAATCATAAGAGGAAAGAAGATAACTTCCTTCCCTGATTTTAAAGAAAAATTAGATAACTCAATATATAATGAGGATATGGTGGTAGAGGATGAAAATATCATAACCAGTAGAGGACCGGCTACTGCACTTCCTTTTTCATACGCTATCCTAAAAAAACTGGGGTTAAATGAAGAAGCTGAAAATTTATATAATTCCATGCTTTTTAATATAGTTACAGAATAAATTAATCTCTCAGCACATAAAAAAGTTCTTTAAACTTGTGCTGAGAGTTTTTTTATTTTAGAATTTATTTAGAGATTAGGGGTGAAATAATGGAAACAGCTACATTAAATAACGGACTAAAGATATTATATGAAAAAAGAAGCGGAAGCCTAACCTCCTTCTGCATAGGTTTCCAAGCAGGAGCAGAGGCAGAAATGGGCTTTAATTTGGGAACAGCCCACGCTTTAGAGCATATGCTTTTTAAAGGAACAAAATCTAGAAAAGAAAATGAAATAAATAATGAAATAGATAGTATTTTTGGGTTCAGTAATGCTATGACAAACTATCCTTATACAATATATTACGGGACCTGCAGGAGTACTGATTTTCCTTCTGCAGCAGAACTATACAGCGACATAATAATGAATCCTCTTTTGAAAGATTCTGATTTTCAGGAAGAAAGAAAGGTTATACTTCAGGAATTAAAGGACTGGAGAGAGGATGTGGATCAGCAATGTGAGGATGTTCTTTTTTACAATGCTTTTAATAATAAAAGAATAAAAGAGCTAATAATAGGAACCGAAGACAGTATAGGGAGAATAACTGTTGAAGAGCTTATTAAATTTTATAACAGATTTTATAATCCTGATAATTGTGTTATAAGTATAGTATCTTCTTTACCTTTTACAGATGCGGCATCTATAATTAAAAATCTTTTTGAACCATGGGAAAAAAGATATGAGTGCAGTGAAAATGGAAGTATCAAAGATTCAGAGGACAGTGATATTATTAAATCCGGAACATATATAAAAGAGGAAAATGGTCTTCAGGGTTCAAGGATAAAATATATATTCGATATATCTATGTTAAATGAGGAAGAGGTATATGCATTAAATATTTTTAATGAATATTTTGGAAATGGAGTCAGCAGTTTATTATATGATGAAGTCAGAACTAAAGGATCTATGGCATATGAAGTCTTCAGCAGCGTAAAAGCAGAAAAAGGAATCGAGTTATTCTGTATTTCATTAAATACTTCTATTGAGAATTGTAAAAGAGCAATAGAAACTGTAGACAGCTTAATAAAGAATATTGCAGAATCCAAGGAGTTAAACATAACAATAGAAAAGTACAAAGGCAGATATTCGCTAAAAAAAGCTCTGGAAATAGAAAGAACCATAGTTCTGGCTAACAGATTAGTTACCTATGAAATAATGTACGGAGATTCTGAAAGGCTATATAAAGAAATAAACGGAAGCTATAATACGGACAAAGATATGGTTAGCAAAACCGTTAAAAGAATTCTAAAAAGTCCGGCAATACAAATTTTAATGTCAGGAATGTCAGGTGCCAGGCACCTGACAAGTGACAAAATAATAGTAGAATGCGAGGAAGATGCTTAAGATGAAAGAGATTTGGATGCTTAAAAACCCAGGGCTTAATGTCAGAGAGCTAAGCAGCCAATGCGGTATAAGCAAGTTGACAGCTTTAATGTGTGCAAATAGAGGGCTTAAGGATGAAGTTTCTATAAATAAATTTTTAGAACCGGATTTGAAAGATTTAAATAGCGGGTTTTTAATGAAGGATAGTTCTAAAGGGGTTAATATAATTAAAGATGCGATTCTTTCAGGAAAGAAGATTGTGATTTATGGAGATTATGACTGCGACGGTGTTATAAGCACCTTTATTTTATATAAAGCTCTAAAAAAATGCGGGGCAGAAGTTAAATATTACATCCCAGATAGAGAAGAAGAAGGCTATGGAATGAACAGCGGAAGAATAATGAAGCTTAGGGAGGAAGGACAGGAGGTTATATTAACCTGTGACAACGGAATTTCTGCCTTTGAACAGGTGGATCTAGCTGTAAAATTAGGGTTTCAGGTGGTGATAACTGATCATCATGATATACCTTATATAGAAGAAGAGGGAGTAAAGAGTTATAGTGTACCGAATGCACATGCAGTGATTAATCCAAAACAGCAGGAGTGCCTATATCCCTTTAAAAGCTTATGTGGTGCCGGTGTAGCCTTTAAGTTTGCCTGCTGCCTTTATGAAAGTATGGGGATAGACAGTGTGGAAGCTTATGAATTCATTGAATATGCAGCTATTGCTACTGTGTGTGATGTGGTGGATCTTTTAGATGAAAATAGGATTATAGTAAAAAATGGACTTAAAATGCTTAATAAAACTCAAAATATCGGACTTAAAGCATTAATTAAAGAAACGGGTATAGCGGATAAAAAAATTACTTCATATCATCTTGGATTTATTATAGGGCCTGAAATAAATGCTACAGGAAGACTTGAAACTGCAGACTTGGCATTAGAACTTCTCTTAGAAGAAGATAAAAACAATGCGGAAGTCCTTGCCTCCAGACTACATGCTCTTAACATTCAGCGTCAGCAACTCACTGCTGAAAGCGTTGAGGAGATTGAGGAGCAGATTGTTCATGGAAACATGCTTAAGAATAAAGTGCTTTTAATATATAATCCCAATATTCATGAAAGTATTGCAGGTATTGCAGCGGGAAGAATAAAAGAAAAATATAATCTTCCAACGATAGTTCTAACTAAAGGAAAAGAAATGCCTAAGGGTTCAGGAAGATCTATTGATGGATATAACATGTTTGAGGAACTTTCAAAAGGTAAGCATCTTATGGAAAAGTTCGGAGGTCATCCTATGGCGGCAGGATTATCTTTAAAAGAAGAGAATATTGATAAATTAAGAGATTTTCTGATTAACAGCTGTACTCTTACTGAAGAGGATATAACTCCTAAGATAAGAGCGGATGCTTCCGTCACCCTTAAACATATAAGCTATGAATTCATTAAGGAGATTGAGAGGTTCGAACCTTTTGGCAAAGGAAACAACTCTCCTTTATTTGCAATAAAAAATATAAATGCAGTTCGTATCTGGATGATGGGGAAGGAAAAAATATATTGAAGCTTAGATGTAAAGTGCCTAGTACTAGCATGTTTATAGATGGAATATCCTTTAATAAAGGAGAAGAGTTTAAGAAAATATTGATAAATGAATATGGAGAAGCTGATGCTAATAGTATAATAGACAGCTCTTTCTGCAATATTAATTTAGATTTATTTTTTATCCATCTATAAATGAATATAATGGAGTTAAAAGTATACAATTAATCATAAAGAATATAAGATTATCGAATTAGCTGTTTATAATAAATATTATTAAATTACGGTTAAAAGAAAAAGTATGGGATTATTCATCCCATACCTGTTACTGCTTATAAAGTTCTTTCATATTGTTCTACCATTCTTTTAACCATTTCTCCACCAACGCTGCCGTTTTGTTTTGAAGTTAAGTCTCCATTATAGTCGCTTAGTGGAACTCCTAATTCGTTAGCAACTTCTTTTTTGAATTTTGCTAAACCGTTTTTAGCTTCAGGTATTAATGATTTATTTGACATTATGTTTCACCTCCTTTTTATCTTTGTGTTATTATGTTGTCCTTAAAAAGGGAATATATATTATAAAATTAAAGGCATAATAGGAATAATATTCATTGAGAAAATATTTTTGTTATTATAAATTTTAAAAAAACGATTGCCTGAACAGCAATTAACTATACATCATATAGGAGATGGTTTTTTGAGTAAATATAAGATTATTATGACAGGTGGAGGGTCTGCAGGCCATGTAACTCCTAATCTGGCATTAATACCCAAGCTTAAGGATATGGACTTTGAAGTAAAGTACATTGGAGGAAAGGATGGAATTGAGAAAGATATCATATCAAAGGAAGGAATTCCTTTTTATGAAATATCTACAGGGAAATTAAGGAGATACTTTGATGTAAAAAACTTTTCTGATCCATTTAAAGTGTTAAAAGGTGTGTTTCAGAGTATAAGTATAATGCGTAAGGAAAAACCTGACATAGTTTTTTCAAAAGGAGGCTTTGTATCAGTACCTGTAGTTTTAGGAGCTTATTTTAATAAAATTCCTGTAATATCTCATGAATCTGATATTACTCCCGGACTGGCAAATAAGCTTATAACACCTTACTGTACTAAGCTGTGTGTTACATTTCCTGAATCGCTGAAATACATAAAGAGTGATAAAGGAGTAGTTACAGGTACACCTATCAGAAAAGAACTGTTTACCGGAAGCAGGGAAGCATGTCTTAAGATAACAGGATTTAACGGAAGAAGACCAATACTGCTTATAATCGGAGGTAGTTTAGGTTCTCAGGCTATAAATGGAATTATAAGAAGAAATATAGATTTGCTTTTAAAGGAGTACGATATTATTCACCTATGTGGAAAAGGCAATATAGACAGCAGCATGAACAATAAATCTGGATACAGGCAAATGGAGTATGCAAACGAAGAAATGAAGCATTTTATTGCAGGAAGTGACTTAATCGTATCCAGAGCAGGAGCAAACTCCATTTTTGAGATTCTAGCTTTAAAAAAGCCAAATCTTTTAATCCCACTGTCAAAGAAAGCAAGCAGAGGGGATCAGGTATTAAATGCCCATTCCTTTAAAAACAGCGGATACAGCATGGTTGTAGAGGAAGAGAATTTAACTGATTATACCTTTATTGAAGCTGTTAAAAGTCTTTATAATAATAAAAACACATATATAAAAGCTATGGAAAAAAGCAAAGCAAAAAATGGAACAGATAATATTATTAAAATCATAGTAGAGAATTTAAAAGAAAGATAATGGTTATTAATTGATTATCGTTATTAATAAAACAGGATAATATATTTATATCCTGTTTTTACTCTAAATAATCAAAAAATAAGCGCTTAGTTTATATAAAAAAGATTAAAAGGGAAAATTTATATAATTTTTTATAAAAATTTCTATAAGTATAATTTAATAAAAATAGACAAATAATGAATAATTATTAATATAAATTCATAATGTAAACCTTTAGTTAACGGTGGATTAACAAACAAGGCGCTTCTAATTATAAAATAAACACACAATATGTACCTTGCAAAAAAAATTCCTTAGTATATAATAATAATGTAGTTGAAAAATGCTATTTTTTATCAAGTAATCTTTTGTTACAATTTTAACGTGTAAGGAGGTTATTTATGAAAAAAATAACTATGATTTATTGGAGCAGTGGAGGAAATGTTGAGGTTCTTGCCAATGCTATCGCTGAAGGTATAAAAGAAACCGGAGCTGAGCTTACTATAAAACATGTAAGTGAAGCTATGGTTGAGGATATAACCTCAGCTGATGCAGTAGCTTTTGGCAGTCCGTCTATGGATAACAACAGAATTGAACAGCACCAGATGGAACCTTTTATTAATCAATTTGAACTTCTTCCAAACAATAATAAAGAAACCCTTCTTTTCGGTTCTTACGGATGGGATGAAGGAAGCTTTATGAAAGATTGGGAGGACAAAATGAAGGGTTACGGTTTCAATGTTATATCTACGTTTGCAGTAAATGAATCACCCTCATCAAAGGAATTGTCTCAAGCAAAGGAACTGGGTAAAGAATTAGCAATGTTTTAGTTAATAATATATTTACTTGAAATATATTCAATAAATTTTCATGTAAGGAAAGTGAGGTCACACTATGAGAAAAATGAAAACCATGGATGGAAATACAGCTGCTGCTCATATTTCTTATGCATTTACTGAAGTTGCTGCTATCTATCCTATTACACCATCTTCACCAATGGCAGAACACGTTGATGTGTGGGTTGCTCAGGGAAGAAAAAATATATTTGGACAACCTGTTAAAGTTATGGAAATGCAGTCAGAAGCAGGAGCAGCAGGAGCTGTACACGGTTCACTGCAGGCAGGTGCTTTAACAACAACTTATACTGCTTCACAGGGACTTTTATTAATGCTTCCAAATATGTATAAGATAGCTGGTGAATTACTGCCAGGAGTATTTCATGTTAGTGCAAGAGCACTTGCAGCAAACTCATTAAATATATTTGGAGACCATCAGGACGTAATGGCTGCAAGACAAACAGGATTTGCTTTACTTGCAGAAGGCAGCGTTCAGGAAGTTATGGACCTTTCTGCTGTTGCTCACTTAGCTGCAATAAAATCAAGAGTTCCATTTGTTAGCTTCTTTGACGGTTTCAGAACCTCACACGAAATTCAAAAGATAGAAGTTTTAGAATATGATGAATTAAAAGGCTTAGTTGATATGGATGAAGTTGAAAGATTCAGAAGAAGAGCTTTAAATCCAGATCATCCTGTAACAAGAGGTACAGCTCAAAATCCTGATATTTACTTCCAGGAAAGAGAAGTATCAAATAAATTCTATGAAGCAGTTCCTGAAATTGTACAAGGATACATGAATGAGATAACTAAGCTTACAGGAAGAACCTATAATTTATTTGATTACTATGGAGATCCTCAGGCAGAAAGAATAATCGTTGCTATGGGTTCTGTAACAGACCTTGTTGAAGAAGTTATCGATTATTTAATGAGCAAGGGAGAAAAGGTTGGTCTTGTTAAAGTAAGATTATACAGACCTTTCTGCGTAGAAAGTCTTGTAAAAGCTATACCAGAAACTGTTAAGAGCATTGCTGTTCTTGATAGAACAAAAGAGCCAGGCTCAGCTGGAGAACCTCTATACTTAGATGTTAAAAATGCATTCTATGGAAGAGAGCATCAGCCTGTAATAGTTGGCGGAAGATATGGATTAGGTTCTAAAGACACAGTTCCATCTCACATTATCGGAGTTTTTGATAACCTTAAGAAGGAAGCTCCAAAGAATGGCTTTACTATTAGCATAGTTGATGATGTAAGCAATACTTCCCTTGAAAACGGAGAAGATGTAGACACTACTCCAGAAGGAACTAAAGCATGTAAGTTCTGGGGACTTGGTTCAGACGGTACAGTTGGAGCTAACAAGAGTGCTATAAAGATCATAGGTGACCACACTGATATGTATGCACAGGGATACTTTGCATATGATTCAAAGAAATCCGGAGGTATAACAGTATCTCACTTAAGATTTGGTAAGAAGCCAATTAAATCTCCATATTTAATAAATAAGGCTGATTTTGTTGCATGCCACAACCAATCTTATGTATATAAATATAATGTATTAGACGGATTAAAGAAAAACGGTATATTCCTTCTTAACACTATCTGGACACCAGAAGAGTTAAATGAAAAATTACCAGCTGAAATGAAGAGATTCATAGCTAATAATGGAATTAAATTCTACACAGTTAATGCTGTTGGTATAGCTCAAGAGATAGGTCTTGGCGGAAGAATTAACATGATAATGCAGTCTGCATTCTTCAAGCTTGCTCACATAATTCCAATTGAAGATGCGGTTAAATACTTAAAGAACGCAGTAGTTACTTCCTATGGAAGAAAAGGTCAAAAGATAGTTGACATGAACAACGCTGCTATAGATAGAGGAATAGAAGCACTAGTTTCCATAGATGTTCCAGAAGATTGGAAGAACGCTGTGGATGATAAAAATCAAGCTAAAGCAGTTCCTTCCTTCATAAAGAATATAGTTGAACCTATGAACAGAAATGAAGGAGACAAGCTACCAGTAAGTGCTTTTGTAGGTATGGAAGATGGTACCTTCGAAAATGGTACAGCTGCCTTTGAAAAGAGAGGTATTGCAATTAATGTACCTGAATGGCAGATGGATAAATGTATACAGTGTAATCAATGTTCCTATGTTTGTCCTCACGCTGTAATAAGACCATTCCTTCTTAATGAAGAAGAGAAGACAAATGCTCCAGAAAACTTCAAGCTTGTTGATGCTAGAGCTCTTAAGACTCCAGAAAAGATGTACTTTACTATGGGAATAAGCGTTCTTGACTGTACTGGATGCGGTAACTGTGCACAAGTTTGTCCAGCACCACAAAAGGCACTTATCATGAAACCACAAGAAACTCAGCATGTTGAAATACCAAATTGGGAATATGCAACTGAAAAGGTAGCTCCTAGAGCTAACCCAATGAATAAATTAACTTTAAAAGGAAGCCAATTTGAACAGCCACTTCTTGAGTTCTCAGGTGCTTGTGCAGGCTGTGGAGAAACTCCATATGCTAAGCTTGTAACTCAATTATTTGGTGATAGAATGATGGTAGCTAATGCTACAGGATGTTCTTCAATATGGGGAGGAAGTGCTCCTTCAACTCCATACACTAAAAATTCTGAAGGTCGTGGACCAGCATGGGCTAACTCCTTATTCGAGGATAATGCTGAATATGGATTAGGTATGTTCTTAGGTGTTAAGGCCACAAGAGAAAGATTAGCAGAGCATGCTAAGGCTGCAATTGAAAGCGGAGTAAGCGAAGAATTAAAAGCTTCACTTCAAGATTGGATAGATAATATAAACAATGGAGAAGGTACAAGAGACAGAGCAGAGAAACTCGTTGCTTTACTTGAAAAAGAAGCAAACAATGAGCATGTTGCTGCAATGTTAAAAGATAAAGACTTCTTTGTTAAGAGATCACACTGGATATTTGGTGGAGACGGTTGGGCTTACGATATCGGTTACGGCGGATTAGACCACGTTCTTGCTTCCGGAGAAGACGTAAATGTTCTAGTATTTGATACAGAAGTTTACTCAAATACTGGTGGACAGTCTTCAAAAGCAACTCCTACCTCAGCTATTGCAAAATTTGCTGCCAGCGGTAAGAGAACTAAGAAGAAAGACCTTGGAATGATGGCAATGACCTATGGTTATGTATATGTAGCTCAAATTTCCATGGGAGCTGACAAGAACCAGACATTAAAAGCTATAGCTGAAGCTGAAGCTTATCCAGGACCATCTTTAATCATAGCTTATGCTCCATGTATAAACCATGGATTAAAAGCTGGAATGGGATGCAGCCAGTTAGAAGCTAAAAAGGCTGTTGAGTGCGGATATTGGGGAATGTACAGATACAATCCTCAGCTTAAAGAACAAGGAAAGAATCCATTCAGCCTTGACTCAAAGGAACCAACTGCTGATTTCAAAGAGTTCTTAATGGGTGAAGTAAGATATGCATCCTTAGCTAAAGCATATCCAGAAACTGCTGAAGCATTATTTGCTAAGACAGAACAGGATGCTATGGAAAGACTTGAAAACTACAAGAGACTAGCTAAAATGGAGTAATTCATAGCTGAATAATATGTTGAAATTAAAAAGGAATCCCATTGGAGGATTCCTTTTTAATATATGTATTTTACAATTCTCAGATGACGCATTAAATTCAACTATTAATTTAATTTTAAAAATTTCTCTTTTATATTTTGTAAATAAAGGGTAGAATTAATACATAGACTTTAAGGAGGTGAAAATCTGCACGTTTACTTAAGTGTGGAGAATATTATGAATGATAACGAATTAAATAAGTGCGGCTGCGGAAATAACGAGCATAGCTGTGACTGTGGCCATGAACATCACCACGAACATCATCATAACTGTGATTGCGGTCATGACCATGAGCACGAGGAAAGCTTCATAGTTGAATTAGAAGACGAAAATGGAGAAATAATATCCTGTGAAGTAGTGGATGCTTTTGAATATAACAATCAAGAATATGTTTTAGTTCAAAATCCAAATGATGGTTCAGTATATCTATTCAAATCTGTGGGAGAAGATGGAGAGCTAGTAGTGCCTGAAGATGCAGAATTCGACGAAGTAACAGCTTACTACGAAAATGAATTAAACAATGAAGAATAGCTACCAAAGCAGTGCTAAGGCACTGCTTTTCTTTTTAAAGGTTATAGTATAATTAGAGTATATAAAATAAGAAAAATTTGATATACTAATTTACAAAAGGAGGGAACAAGGTGCAAAAGCTGGCAATCTTCGATGTAGATTACACATTAACAAAAAAAGAAACATTAATGGAGCTGTTTAAGTTCCTTTTAAAAAAGGATCCTTCTAAATTTATATATTTACCCAGAGCTATCTTTTCAGGACTTATGTACGTGATAGGAGTTTATGATGAAAAAAAGGTGAAGGAAACCTTCTTAAAATTTATAGATGGCATTCATGAAAGAGACATGGAGATGTTAGTAAAGGAGTTTTATGAAAAAAGGTTAAGTAAAATTCTTTATAATGATGCTATTGAAATGATGAAAAATTTAAAAAATCAAGGATATAAAATATATTTGATTTCAGCAAGTCCTGAGTTTTATCTCAAAGAGCTTTATAATTTGAAAATAGTAGATAAAATAATAGGAACGAGATTCTTATGCGAAAACGGTTATCATTCCAGAAGGATGGAAGGAGAAAACTGTAAAGGTGAAGAAAAAGTAAAAAGGCTTAAGGAGGAGCTGAGAAAAGAAAATATAGAGGTTGATTATAAAAACTCCTATATGTTTTCCGATTCTTTATCAGATAAACCTCTAATGGATATAGTTGGTAACGCTTATCTTATCAATTATAAAAAGAAGCATGATACTATACAAATATTAAAATGGAAATAAGGAGTGTTCAACATGGAAGCATATTTGCAGAAATATTTTATATATAACGGTGAGTTAAAGTCCACGGAGGATTTTAATCTTAAGGGTGTAGGTACAAAAATATATGAGGTTATAAGGATAATAGATAAAATTCCTCTATTTCTTGAAGAACATATAGAACGACTTGAAAAATCTCTGGATATAGTTAATCTAAAAAGCCGATATGATGTTGAAGCTATCAATAAATATATAAAAAAACTGATAGAAGCAAACCAAGGTGCAGAAGGCAATATAAAGCTTATTATGAATTTCAATGAAAACAGAGAGGATATATATTTATTTTATATACCTCACAGCTATCCCAAATCTGAACTATATGAAGAAGGGGTGGCAACCATTCTTTATCACGGGGAAAGAGAAAATCCCAATGCTAAAATAATAAATTCATCCTTAAGAGATAGCGTAAATCATGAGCTTAAAAAAGCAGAAGCTTATGAGGCTATTTTAATAGATAATCAGGGAAGAGTTACTGAAGGAAGCCGTTCAAATATATTTTTTGTAAAAGATGAGAAGTTAATTACTTCACCTATAGAAGCGGTACTTCCCGGTATTACAAGGCAGCAGATAATTAAGCTCTGCACAGCTAATGATATTAAAGTAGAAGAAAAGTATATTAATGAGCAGGAAATTAAGGAATGCGATGCTTTATTTATATCTGGTACTTCTCCAGAGGTTTTACCCATAAAAAGTGTAAATTTAATAAAATTTGCTTCAAGTTGTAATTCAGTAGTAAAAAAAGTCATGACACTTTACGATAATAGTATAGAAGAATATATTTCAAAGGGTAAATAGTTCATTTACCCTTTGAATTATGATTTTTAATTTATTATGTGTGGTGAAATGTAATGAAAAAATATTCTGGTACGACATTAGATAAATGTTTAAAACAAGCCTCAGAAGAATTGAAAAAGCCTATGGAGTCATTAAAGTATGAAATCATCGAGGAAACTAAAGGTTTTTTCAAAAAGACTTTCACTATAATGATAAAAGATGATATAAAAGAAACTAAAGATGAAGCTAATAATAATGGCTTCATAGAAGTCATTAATGAAAAATTAGTGGTTACAGACCCTGTAAAAGACGGTAAACCCGCCAAGATGCTTCCTAGAGACAATATGATTATAAAAATTAACGGTGAAGAATTATTGGAGCCTGGCGAAGTTTATTCCAATTCAGAGGTGGAAATAAGCTTAATAGAACAGCAAGCCAAACGATATATAAATGTGGATGTTTCAAAGGATCAGATAGAAGCTTATGTAACCATTAAATACATGCCCCATATTATATATTCATTAGAAGATATGGAGGCTGCAAATAAAAGCAGGCTAAGTACTAAAATAATCAAAGAAGAATTTCCATCCAAATTTACCCTTCAGGAGGTTTCAGATTATTTAAAGCAATCAGGTATAACTACAGGGATAATAAGGGGAAATGTGGAAAAACTCTTAAATGATGGAGAGTGCTCCTCTTTACTTATTGCTAAAGGCGAGGCTGCTGTAGACGATATTCCTGATACAATAGATATTAAATTTAAATCATCAGTTCATTTAAATTATCAGGATAATTCTTTAGATAGAGTTAACTACAAGGATATGTGTGCGGTGGAATCAGTTAAAAAAGGAGATATCCTGGCGATTTTAAATAAGGGTGTTAAAGGTAAAAATGGGATAACTGTACAGGGTAAAGTTATTAATAAAAAGGAAGCTAAGCAGGTCTTATTTAAAGCAGGTAAAGGAACTGAGTTAGTAGATGACATAACTATAGCAGCTTCTATACCGGGAAAACCTTCCTTTAAAAATGGATTTTTTGAAGTAAATGAAGTTTACGAGCTGAAGTCAGATGTAAATGTAAATACCGGCAGCGTGAAATTTAATGGCGCTGTAAAGGTGTTTGGAGCTGTAAATGAAGGAATGAAAGTGGAGGCCACAGGGGATATAGAGATTTTAGGAGGTATTGATTCGGCACATATCTACTCTTCTCAAGGTAATATATCTATTATGGGAAATATACTAAGATCTAAAATCACCGCAGGAGGTACTGATACAGAAAAAATAAACACTATAAATCTTTATAAGGAACTTGCCTCTAATATGAATGATTTAATCTCTGCGGTGGAAGAGATTAAGAAGTTTAATCTCCTTGGTAAAAATATTTCTGATGGACAAGTTATAAAAATTCTCTTGGAAAATAAATTTAAAGGAATTTTAAGAACCTCTGAAGCAATAATTGCTTTATATAAACAGACTGGAAATTCAGAGGAAGCCATCGAAAAATATATACGATTTAAGATAATGGGATTAACCCCTCTTACTATAAAGCATTATGGAGAATTAACTAAGTTTATTGATATTTTAAACTACAAAATTAATGAGCTGAAGGTTAATATCTCTATACCTGTAAATACAACTCTGAATTATTGTCAGGATAGCGAGATTAACTGTTCAGGAGATATCGTGTTTTTAGGAAAGGGAGAATATCAGTCTTATTTAAAGGCAGGAGGAAGTATTTACTTTCAGCCAGGATCCGTGGTTAGAGGAGGAACCCTTTCAGCTGAAAGGGAAATACGATGTAATACCGTTGGAAGTCCAGGGGGAGTTGCAACAAAGCTTCATGTGTCAAAAGGGGGACACATTTATGCTGAGACTGCTTACCAGAATACCTATTTTAGCATAGGGGAGAAAGAAACTATATTGGATATCCCCTCTAAAAAGGTGCATGTATTTATTGATGATGCGGGATTGATTGTAATTGATAGGTTTAATATATAAGGGAGGACAAACATGAACAGCAGTGAAATAAAAGTGTTGATATTTACATTAAATGATGAGTTCTATGCTACAGACATAATGGATATAGAAAGAATTCTTGGTTATGAGGAACCAACCACACTACCGGAAGCTCCTGAATTTATAGAAGGTGTCATCAATTATGAAGGGATGATACTTCCTGTAGTTAGCCTTGCAAAAAAATTTAACATGAAAAATACTAAAAAAGAAGACTCAAAGGTTATAGTTGTTAAACAGAAAAATGACAGGATTGGAATTGTGGTAGATCAGGTTACAGAGGTAGGAGACATAAAGTTAGACGAAATAGAAAATCCTCCTCATATTTCCACAGATATATCCAGAAGATACATAAAAGGACTTATAAAAGTAAAAGAAAAAATTGTTATATTTTTAAATTTGGCAGAGATTCTTTCGCATGATGAGAAACAGCTATTAAAGTAGGGAGTAAGGATAATTTATGGAAGTTAGAGTAGGAATTGCAGATTTAAACACGGTATTTACTCCCGGTAAAATAATAACCATCGGTTTAGGTTCCTGTATAGGGATAGCTGTGTATGATAAAAAAATATCTTTAGCAGGTTTAGCACATATAATGCTTCCTGACAGTTCACAGTTTTCAAATATAAATAATCCACTTAAATTTGCTGACTTAGCTGTTCCTATGTTGATAGATAAGATGCTTAAGCAGGGAGCTGATAAAAGATATATTACCGCCAAAATTGCCGGAGGAGCCTCGATGTTTAATTTCAGCGATAAAAGCATGAATATGGACATAGGGGAAAGAAATGGACAGGCAGTAGTAAATACATTGGGAAAGCTTCAAATACCTATTATTTCTAGTGATATAGGGGGAAATAAAGGCAGGACAATGATAGTAGATGCCTCTAATGGAGTTGTTCAGATAAGAACAATTGGACTTGGAACAAAAGATATATAGAGAGGTTGATAATTTGAATAATATAAAAGTATTAGTTGTAGATGATTCAGTGTTAATGAGAAGAATAATATCAGACATGATTAACGAAACTCAGGGAATGGAAGTAATTGATACTGCTAAAAATGGTGAAGAACTTATTGCTAAATTGAATAATATTACACCGGATGTTATTACATTAGATGTGGAAATGCCTAAGATGGACGGAATTGAAGTGCTAAAAAAGCTTAGAGAAAAAGATTTAAATACTACTGTTTTAATGCTAAGCAGCCTTTCAAAAAAAGGCGCAGAAATAACTATGAATTGTCTGGAACTGGGCGCTTTTGATTTTATTTCAAAACCATCAGGACATATTTCTTTAGATATCACAACTTTAAAGGATGAATTAATTGAGAAAATAAGAACTGCAGGAGAAAAAAATAAAAACTTAAACCTAGGAGAGACCGGAAGTGTAAGAAGGAAAGGAATAATAAGAAACCGCCGCATCTCAAATGATTATGGAGCGGTAGTTATAGGTGCTTCTACAGGTGGACCAAAAGCTATACATTCTATAATAACAGCTCTTCCTGGTGATATTGGAGCCCCTGTATTCGTAGTCCAGCATATGCCGGAGGGGTTTACAAAGGCTTTTGCCGAGAGACTTAACAGTAATAGTAAATTACAGGTAGTGGAAGCTTCGCACAATGAAGAAATTGAAAAAAACAAAGTTTACGTAGCTCCAGGGGGGTATCACATGGAGGTAGATGAGAATAATAGGATCATCTTAAATAGAAACCCTACAATATGGGGAGTGAGACCTGCAGTAGATAAGCTGTTTATATCAGCATCTAAAATCTACAACAAAAAGCTTATAAGTATAGTACTTACCGGAATGGGTAAAGATGGAGCACAAGGAACAGAAGCCGTTAAAGCAGAAGGCGGTTATACTATATCAGAAGACAAGTCTACCTGCACTATATATGGAATGCCTAAGGCCGCTTACGAAACCGGAAGTGTAGATGAGGTCTTACCTCTTCACTATATACCGGATAGATTATTAGCATTATTACAAAAATAGAGGACAAAAAGATGGATATATTTGATTTTGAAAAATGGATTTTTAATAATTTTAATATTGATTTATCTGCTTATAAATCCAATCAGCTCCACAGGAGAATAAATAGTTTAATGAGCAGGGTTGGAGCTAAAAATCTTCAGGAATACACCTATATGCTTGCAGAAGATAAAGAGCAGAAACAAAAGTTTTTAGATTTCATTACTATAAATGTAACTGAGTTTTTCAGAAATCCTGAGCTCTTTGATGAATTAAGAAAAAAAATCAAGGAAGAACTTCTGGTTAAAAATAACTCTTTAAAAGTGTGGAGCGCTGCATGTTCTACCGGTGCAGAACCGTATTCTCTGGCGATGATTCTGGATGAACTAGCCCCTTTAGGAAGGCATAAAATAATAGCTACAGACATTGACAGCACAATTTTAAGCAGAGCAAAACTAGGAGAATATCAGGAATCTGAGGTTAAAAACATAAAGGATGAATATCTTAATAAATACTTTAAAAAACAAAATAACAATTATATCGTAGATTACAAATTAAAATCTATGATTAATTTTATAAAGCATGATCTTATACTTGATGATTATAATAAAGGATTAGATCTCATTGTATGTAGAAATGTAGTTATATACTTTAATACAGATGTGAAAAATAAGATATACAAAAGGTTTTATGACTCTTTAAAGCCAGGAGGCTTACTTTTTGTGGGAGCTACTGAAAGCATCTATAATTATAAGGAATTTGGATTTGAAAAATCATCTACATTTATCTACAGAAAAGCATAAGGGGGTTAATACTATGGATGTATCACAATACATGTCTATGTTTCTTGAAGAGTCTTTAGATAACTTACAAAATCTTAATGAGTCTCTTTTGCAGCTTGAACAGAACCCTGAAGATATAGTTAAGCTGAATGAAATTTTCAGAGCTGCCCATACTTTAAAAGGTATGGCTGCAACTATGGGGTATTCCAGTATGGCAGAACTTACTCATAAGATGGAGGATGTTTTATCAAGCTTTAGAGAAGGGGAACTGAAAGTAACTCAGGAGGTAGTAACGGTATTATTCGACTGCTTGGACACACTTGAAAGGATATTAAGGAGTATAGAAGAAGATAATTCTGAAAGCGTAGATATTCAAGAAATAATGAGTTCCCTAGAGAACATAACCTCTAAGGATATTAATGCAAAAGAAGATGAAGGCTGTTTAAATAATGAAGAAGAAAGTTCATATAACAAGGTTTATATGAATGAGTATGATTTAAATATAATAAAACAGGCAAAAGATAAAGGGTATAATACATATGAAATTAACATTGTACTCAGCGAAAATACATTGTTAAAATCGGCCAGAGCTTTTTTGGTGTTTAAATCTCTTGAAGAACAAGGAGAAATAATAAAATCACTGCCTGGTGCAGAAGACATAGAAAATGAAAATTTTGAGTTTGATTTTACATTAGTTTATATAACTAACTCTTCTGAGAAAGAACTTATTAATATGCTTACTAATATTTCTGAGGTGGATAAAGTTTCAATAATATCTATCGAATTAAATAATGTCAAGCAAAACAAAAAAAGTATTACAGAGCAGTTTGAATGTGAAGCTTCCAGTCCTATAGAAAGGATGGAAAGCAAAGATATTGATATTAAGGGTGAAGCAGCTAAAAAGCATGTGTCAGCTAGAGAAGGGAAAAAGGTACATCAGTCTGTAAGAGTTGATCTGGAAAGACTGGACATGCTGATGAATATGGTTTCAGAACTGGTAATACATAGAACCAGGATGGAGCAGCTAGGTTTAACTTATAAATCTCCGGAAATGAATGAAACCCTAGAGCAAGTAGCAAGGACTACTTCAGATCTTCAGGATCTTGTTATGAAGATTAGGATGCTTCCTTTAGAAGTTGTTTTTAACAGATTTCCAAGGATGATTAGAGATCTTTCCGTTGAATTGAATAAGGAAATGGATTTTATAATTGAAGGACAGGATACAGAACTGGATAGGACGGTAATCGATGAAATAGGAGAGCCCCTTATACATCTATTAAGGAATGCTGCAGACCATGGTATTGAAAGCAGAGAAGCAAGAATAGCAGCAGGAAAAAATCCTGTGGGGAAAATAAAGCTCGTATCTTATCAGGAAGGCACAAAGGCGGTAATAAGGGTAGAAGATGATGGAGCAGGAATCGATGTGGAGAAGGTAAGACAAAAAGCTGAAAGAATTGGTATCAGTACTGATGGAATGTCTCCTTCTGATATAAGAAATCTCATATTTATGGAGGGCTTTAGTACTAATGAGAAAGTAACTGACGTATCAGGAAGAGGCGTTGGAATGGATGTTGTAAAGACAAAGATTTCTTCTTTAGGCGGGACTGTAGATGTTATAAGTGATATGGGCAAAGGCTCGGCATTTATAATTAAGCTTCCTCTTACTCTTCAGATAATACAGGCTCTTCTAGTGAAAGTTCATACTGAAACCTTTGCTATCTCTTTAGGCTATATTGATAGAGTTATTGACTATAAGAAGGAAAATGTCAAAAAGTCCAATGGAAAAGAAGTGTTATTATATCGAGACACTGTAATACCTCTTGTCAGAGTGAATGAAAGACTGGGATTAGAGGGAAAAACTGAAGGTAAGCAATTTGTTATAATAGTAAATGTAGGTGAAAAAACTGTAGGAGTATTGGTTGATTCACTTCAGGGACAGCAGGAAATAGTAATTAAGCCTCTTGGAAAAACTCTTCAATCAGTAAAAGAATATATCGGAGC
>NZ_CCXI01000043.1 GCF_000820705.1 Clostridium polynesiense
GGTTTGGTAATTAATTGGAGCAGGTAACGCCGACAACGGCCCTTTCACAGTCCTTCTTAATAAAAAGATTGAGATGAGTGTTCCAAATATAAATATAATTGATTTTCAGCATATTATAAATGGCTCTGCAGAAAAAGAAGTTGTTGGGATAATCGTGAGGGTTTTAGGAGATACACCGGGGAATATATTATTTATATTTCACAAAGAGGTAGCTTCGAATATAATAGAATTATTGACTGGAAGGAATGAAGACGAATTTAGCGAAATGGGGATATCCGTTTTAAGCGAAGTTGGAAATATAGTCTCTTCCTCATATATGAATTCAATCGCCAGGCTTACAAATCTTACTTTGATTCCTTCAGTACCAGCGATGGCTCAAGACATGCTTGGTGCCATACTGGCTACTATGTTCATTGAGTCTGCGCAGTTTGAAGATAATATTTTAGATATTGAGACAAATTTTATAGGAACTGAGTCCAATAATATAGGAGCACATTTTTATTATGTTCCAAGACCGGGTTCCTTAGAAAAAATACTTAATTCATTAGGTGTAATTTAATTTTGGAGGTAAAAAAATGGCTAAAGTTTTAATTGTTGATGATGCAGCTTTTATGAGGATGATGATAAAAGATATCCTAGAGAAAAATGGGTTTGAAGTTGTAGGAGAAGCAAGTAATGGAATAAAAGCAGTGGAGATTTATAAGAAAGAAAAACCAGATGTTGTAACTATGGATATCACTATGCCAGATATGGATGGAATAGAAGCTGTAAAGCAAATAAAAGCATTTGATCCTTCTTCAAGGATTATAATGTGCAGCGCAATGGGACAGCAGAGCATGGTAATGGATGCAATTAGAGCAGGAGCCAGGGACTTTATAGTAAAACCCTTTCAAGCAGACAGGGTGTTGGAAGCTATAAGAAAAGCTATGAGCTAGGAGGCTATCGTTATGCAGGCTGTAATTTTTAAGTTAGGTGATGAACAATTTGCAGTAGAAACTTCAAAAGTTCAGGGAATCAACGATATAATGAATATGACAAAGATTCCAAAAGCTCCGCCCCATATCAAAGGTTTAATCAATTTAAGGGGTAACATAATATCCATACTTGATATTAACATGCTTCTTAATATGGAGTCCTCCAATAAGGAGCAGAGCAATATAATCATATTGAATATAATGGAGGAGCAGATAGGAATAACCGTTGATGAAGTGGATGAAGTTTTAGACATTCATGAAAATATGATTGAAAAATTAGATCAGGAAAGTCATAATTCATATATAAAAGGAATAATTAATTTTAAAGACAGCATAGCAACGCTTATTGATTTAGATAAATTAATAATAAATTAGTTAATGAAATGAGGGGAAAATATGGCCGAGGTCTTATCGCAGAGTGAAATTGATGCACTACTGTCAGCGCTTTCTTCTGGAGAAATTGTGGCAGAAGAGGTTATGAAAGATGAAGACAAACAAAAAGTTAAGCTTTATGATTTTAGAAGCCCTCAGAAATTTTCAAAGGATCATATTAGAACATTAGAGCTTATTCATGATAATTTTTCAAGAATAATTTCAAACTTTCTTACTGCACAGGTAAGAGCTAACGTAAAGGTAAATATAGTTTCCGTTCAGCAGATTACCTATGAAGAATTCATACATTCTATACCTAACCCCACAATTATGACAATTTTTAAAATGAATCCTTTAAATGGTTCAATTTTATTTGAGACAAACCCTCAATTTGTGGATCAGGTATTAGATGTGCTTTTAGGAGGAAATGGGTCTAGAAAGTTTAGATTAAGGGAATTTACAGATATAGACAAAAATATTATTAAAAAAATCAATACAGGTCTTCTTAATAATCTGAAGCTGGCATGGGAAGATATTATGGATGTAACTATAGAGGTTGAAGATGTTGAAACTAATCCAGCATTAAACCAGACTCTGGCTCCTAATGAACCAGTGGCTCTTATAACCTTTTCTGTAGAAATGGGTAAAAACAGCTCATTTATTAATCTTTGTATTCCCTATTTAAGCATAGAAAAATTCTTAGAAAAGTTAGTAGTTCAATATTGGTTCCAAAGCAGTGATGATGAAGCAATGAAGGTTTCTAAAGAGCTTATAAGAAATAGGCTTAATGTAGTTGATGTATCTGTAAGTGCTGTTTTAGGTTCTACAAATATAACTGTAGATGACTTTTTAAAGCTATCTATAAATGATGTAATTACACTAAATAACAAATGCACTAACCCTATAACAGTGAAGGTAGAAGATGAAAAGTGCTACTTGGCAAAGCCGGGATTAATAGGTAAAAATTTTGGAGTAACGGTTTTAGATATTATAGATAAGGATGTGGAAACTAATGAGTAACGGATTTCTCTCTCAGGAGGAGATAGATTCTTTATTAAATGGAGGCACTAACAGTATATCTGATGAAGCTCCAGTAAAGAATGATGATAATGTAATTACAGACATGGAAAGAGATTTATTGGGGGAAATAGGTAATATATCCATGGGTTCCGCTTCTACAGCACTATCTCAGATTATAAATCAGTCGGTAAATATTACAACTCCAGTAGTTAGTATTACAACATTAAAAGACCTTAAAGAAGAGTTTAAAATACCAAATATGGTTTTAGAAGTGGAATATACATCAGGAATCATGGGCAGAAATGTCCTTGTGATAAAGGTTCCCGATGCAGCGGTTATAGCTAACCTTATGATGGGAGGAGATGGAAAAGTCTCTGCATCGGAATTATCAGAAATAGAAATAAGCGCTGTACAGGAAGCTATGAATCAAATGATAGGTTCTGCAGCAACTTCAATGGCTACAATGTTTGCAAGGGAAATAAACATTTCACCTCCTCATTCCAGGATATGGAATGATGATACCGAGCCGCTGTCAGAAGAGATAACTGAAAATGAACCAATAATAAAAGTTTGCTTTAGAATGACCATTGGTACTTTAGTAGATAGTGAAATAATGCAGCTTTTACCAATTACTACTGCAAAAAAAGTTGTATCTATAATGATGGGTACAGAAGAGAATACTTCTTTATCTGAAGAAAGTATTATTAATACTGAAAATACTAAAGAAAGTATTATTAATACTGAAAATACTAAAGAAAGTCAAAAAGAAGATTTGGTAAAAAATATTGAAGAGAAAGAGATTGAAAAGCCTATGGAGAAAGTAGAAGTACATACTGCAGCCTTTGAGCCGCTAAATCAAGCTCCAGTTCACCCTACCGGTAAAAACATAGATCTTATTTTGGATGTACCTCTTGAAATTTCAGTAGTACTTGGAAGAACTAAAAAAAGCATTAAAGACATACTTAATCTTGGAGTGGGTTCTCTTATAGAACTTGAAAAGCTTGCTGAGGAGCCTGTAGAAATACTGGTCAACGGTAAGAAGGTTGCTTACGGAGAAGTTGTAGTAGTTGACGAGAATTTCGGAGTAAGAATAACCAATATAGTAAGCAATATCGAAAGGGTTAAAAGCTTAAAAGAATAAAGGAAGCTTCAGCTTCCTTTATTCTTTTATTATTAAATATATTGTTCACAAAATGTTATATAAATATCCTAAACTCAAAAGAATTAATGTCGATAATAAAAGTAGATATATACAGTTTGGAGGTTAAATATGAATATAAGAGGAGTAGGTTCTAATAATTTAGTTAATTTTTATGTTAAGCACCAAACACAAGTGGAGAATAAAAGTTCTGAGTATAAAAAGGACTCCATAGAAATATCTAGTATAGGAAAAAGTTTGAGCAGCTTAGATATAGATGTACCTTCTTTAGACAATACAGCAAAAATAGAAAAAATTAAAGAGGAAATCAATAAAGGAACCTATAATGTTGATGCAAAACTTACAGCTCAAAAGCTTCTGGATATAATGAAAGGAAGAGAAGCTTAATGTTGCAGGAATTAAAAATTGTAATGGATAAGGAATATGAGACTTTAAGAGAACTTCTAAATTTACTTGACAATCAATTTGGTCTCATTATGAAAAAAGATGTTTTTGGAATGGATAAGATCATAGAAGACATACAGCAGTGCAACAAGAAGGTTGCAGAAGCAGAGGTAGAAAGAAGACAAATTACTAAAGGAAAAGCCATGAAGGATATAATTAACTCACTGTCTGATGAAGATATGGAGGATGCTTACAGGAGCATATGCAGGCTTTTGGAAGAAATAAATCTTCAAAAGGATACAAATGAACTCCTTATTAAACAGAGTTTATCCTTCACAAACAAGATGCTTTCATATATTAATCCAAATAGAAACACTGTTACCTATGATTCCTATGGTAAATTCAAAAGATAGGGAGTGAAGATATGTCAGGTTTGTTTTCAACCTTTAACGTGGCTAAAAGAGGCATAAACGTTCAACAAAAAGCAATAGATGTGACTTCTCATAATATATCTAATGCCAACACAGTAGGTTATTCAAGGCAGAGAGCCAGGATTGAAACCACAAGGCCTTTTGGTATGCCTACATTAAACAATGCTGCCGAGCCTGGTCAGTTAGGAACCGGAGCACAGATTGCTGCCATTGAAAGAATTAGAGATAGCTTTTTAGATTATCAGATAAGAACTGAAACTAGCACTATGAGCAAATACAATACAAGGGATAAATTTTTAAGTGAAATAGAAAGTATTATTAATGAACCTTCAGATACGGGGATTTCTACCCTTATCGGTAAGTTCTTTGACTCCTGGCAGCAGCTTTCTAAGCAGCCTCAGGGATCTAATGCAAGAACCGTTGTAGCTCAACAGTCTGCAGCCTTAGCAGATGCTTTAAACCATGCTGCAAAACAGCTTAATAAGCTTCAGACTAATGCTCAGGATTTAATAAGAAATAATGTTACAGACATTAACAGTCTTCTAGATCAGTTAGATAATTTAAACAGGGAGATTATAGGGGTTAAAAGTGCGGGAAATATGCCTAATGATCTCATGGATAGACGTGATTTGTTATTAGATGAGCTTAGCACTAAGTTTAATATAAATATAGATAAAAAAGCTTATGAAGGAATAAATATAAAACCGGCAGATGATAATGGAATGAAGGTACCTAATTTGGTATCAGCAGACCGTAATGAAGATGTATCCAGATTTTCTTACATCAGCTCTGTAGAAAAGGATATAGAGGATCCTTCAGGAACTACCTATAAAATAACATACTATAAATTAGGGAAAATGAATTCTGAAAGCAATAAACAAACTATAACTGTAAAAGGCATGGATGAGCTTAATGCAAAAAAACTTACGGAAACAAGGGTGCTTTGGAGTAATAGTGAAGGCAAAGCGGTAAGAGCGGATGGTTCCGCAATCGAAGATGGTGCTGTAATAAACATTATGGAGTTAAAGAGCTTTGTACCCTATGCCGGAGAGCTTAAAGGCAATATGTCAATCCATGAGGATATAAATGATTACAAAGACCAGCTTAATAAACTAGCAAAGGCTATTGCCTTTTCAGTTAATGCGGTGCACAGTGGTTTAAGTGATGCTAAATCAAATACAAATAAAGATTATCTTCCTTTTTTGTTAATGGAAATGCTGCACTATATAGTAAAAATAACGAAATAACGAATTTAGATAATGTTTTGTATGCTGAATGTGAAATCACAGCAGAAAATATAAGTATAAACAAAGAGATTCTTTATGATGTTATGAAGATAAAAACCAGAACTCATGACAATGAGTTTTCTTATCCAAATGAAAATAATAAAGATGGAGAAACCGATGGTGCAAGAGCTTTGGCTATAGCAAGAATACGAGATACTTTAATTAAAATCCAGGATGTTGGAGAAACCATAAAATCCCGTAAAGATATGTTTGATCCTACTAGAGGCGGAAGTATACTCAAAAATAATGGCATGGAAATTGAAAGCAATATAAATGGAATGAAAATAGACAGCTTTTTTAAGGACACAGTAGACAGATTGGGAGTTCAGACTCAGGAAGCCAAGAGGATAGTTAAGAATCAGCTGGATCTCCTTGATAGTATGGTAGAGATGAAATACAGTATATCAGGAGTTTCTTTAGATGAGGAAATGGCAAACCTTATACAATTTCAGCATGCTTATCAGGCCAATGCTAAAATTATAGCTACAGTAGACGAACTTTTAGATGTTATAGTTAACGGGCTTACGAGATAAAGAGGAGAGGTGTTTAAATGAGAGTAACTAATAAGATGTTGTCCAATAATTTTTTAAGGGATATGAGGAATAATCTTGGGAATATGAAAATACTTCAGGGACAGCTTACCTCAGGTAAAGAAATCAGAAGACCATCAGACAATCCCTTTAAGGTTGCCAGAGCGATGATGCTTCATACGGATATAAATACTAATAAACAATATAATGATAATATAAAAGATACTATAAACTGGCTGGATACTACAGATACTGCATTAAATCAGGCAGGAAATGTTCTCCAAAGAGTCAGAGAACTTATGATATCCTCAGGAAATGCCGCTTATGGAACCAATGAAAGAAGTGCTATTAAGGACGAGATAAACGAGAAGGTAGGCGAACTTGCGCAAATATTAAACACTAATTTTGATGGTAAATATGTTTTTGCAGGTTCCAGAGGAACTGCTAAGCCATTAGGAACAGATAAAGTACAGGGAAATACTGAATTGTTTTTAAGTGATAGAGAAGGGCTGAGACTCACATCTGATTCTGAGGCTGAGATGCTTGCAAAGAAGCTTTCAGTGGAAATATCCCAAGGGGTAACTATGGAGTACAATATAACTGCAGCAGAGCTTCTGAAATTTACCGATGAAAAAGGAAAAGAAATTAATCTTTCAGAAGTATTTAAAAACATAACCACACACCTTGATAGTGCAGACACCCAAGAATCTAATAAGCTTGTTGGAGAAGATTTAGAAAATATAACCTCAGCTATTGGCAATCTATTAAAGATAAGAGCAGAAGTTGGTGCTAAACAAAACAGGATGGATTCAGCTAAAGAAAAAAATGAGGATGAAAGCTATAATATGACTGAAATACTTTCTCAGACTGAAGATATTGATATAACTGAGAAGGTTATGGAATATACCACAGCTCAGACTGTTTACATGGCTTCTCTTCAAACCAGCGCTAAGGTTATACAACCATCACTTATAGATTACATAAGATAAAAAGCTATTTACTTGGAAGTCTATTTATTTAAAATGTAAAACTAAAAACCAAAGAAGAAAATACACGAATACCTAAGTTTAGGAGGATAATTATGCAGCTTAATACTAAACTACATGGAATATTGGAATTTAATGAAAAGGACGTAATAATTTTTCCTAAGGGGATGCCGGGGTTTCAGAATCTAAATAAATTTGTACTGATTCCTGTTAAAGAAAACCCAGCATTCAGCATACTCCATTCTATAGAAGATGAAAATATCGGATTAATATTAATATCGCCTTTTGAAATTGAAAAAAATTATGAATTTGAATTAAAGGATGAGGTTATTAAACAATTGAAGATAGAAGGGCCGGAGGATGTTCTGGTATTAAACACTGCCACCTTGAATTCAGACATGAAAAAGATAACAGTGAATTTAAGAGCGCCGATTATTATAAATAAAAAGCATGGCGTAGGGGAACAAATAATACTGGGAAATGAAGCTTATAAAATAAAACATCCTTTATTCGAGGAGTGATAAAATGCTAGTTATTACGAGAAAAAAGGGCGAATCAATATTAATCGGAGATGATATAGAAATCACTGTGACAAAGGTAGAAGACGGCAGTGTGAAGCTTTCCATTGAAGCACCAAGGGATATTACTATATTAAGAAAAGAACTTTACAAGGAAGTAGAAGAAGAAAATAAAATGGCTGCAGAATTTAACCTGGAGGTTATTAAAAATCTTAAAAAATAACAGAGAGGTTGAAAATTATGAATATTAATGCCATAGGTCAAGGAAGACCTGAAATGAATATTAGCAGAAATACCGGGGAGGAAGCAATAGTTGTAAAGACAGAAGCACCTATAAATTCTGCTGAAAAGATAAAAAAGCAGGAACTTACAAGGGAAGAGCTGGATAAGGCTCTGGAAAAGCTCAATACCTTCCTTAGAGATGAAAACACCCATGCAGTATACGAAATTCATGATAAACTCAATGACGTTATGATAAAAATCGTTGATGATAATACCAAAGAAGTTATTTTAGAAATACCACCCAAAAAAATATTGGATTTAGTTGCAAAGATGTGTGAGCTTGTAGGCGTGTTAGTAGATGAAAAAGCATAGAGTATAATAAAATAAGGAGGAGTATCTATGGAATTTCGTCTTAATAAGATAGAACCGCAAACCAGACAAAAGGTGAACGAAATGACGAGAGAAGGTATAATCCACTCAAAGTCAGGCCTTAAGATCAACTCCTATTCAAGAAAATTTGATGGTGAAAGAAGAAAAAAATTTAAAAAGCATCCTAAGGAATTCAAATTTTCAAATTTATTGAAGAAAGATCAAATCTATGTGGAAGCAGTTAAAGTGGACACCATTGAAATCGAAGCTACTAAAGATGAAAAGGAAGCATCGTTAAATTATAAGGGTGTATTTATAGATACAAGGAAATAGGAGGATTAAGATGTACGGCACTGCAAATGCATATAATGCATATAAAAATAATAGCATAAACTATGCTTCTAAAGAGCAATTATTATTAATGCTTTTAGATGGCGGAGTTAAATTTTCTAAGATAGGTAGACAAGCTATTTTAGATAAAGATATTCCAAAGGCTCATGAATACCTTACAAGAGCACAGGATATATTTGCTGAGCTTATGATCTCCCTGGATACTTCTGCTGGATCATGGGCTGAACAGTTATTCAGCGTTTATGATTTCGTTAAAGACAGATTAGGCTATGCTAATTTTAAAAAAGATATTAATGTAATGAATGAAATCATCCCTATTATTGAAGAGATAAGAGATGTATGGAATGAAGCATATAGAATATCAAAGGGAAGTAAATAAAATGTATGATGTGAAGCTGCTAAATCAGAATCTTGAGGAATTTAAAAGAATCACAGAAAAGCTTATATACAAACTGGATAAGGATGAAATTGAAAACATTGATATGCTCATAGAACAAAGGGAAAAGATTATAGATGAAATAGGAAAATTAAATTACGAAAAGGAAGAATTTGTATCTTGTGGAAAAGCTTTGGGACTTAATGCTTTAGAAAAAAAACTTAATAATATATATGTTTCAAAAAAAAATGATTTATATCATGAAATGCAGTATAACAAAGAAAAGATTATTGCTAACAAAAATTATGTGAATAACTCCCAAAGAAGGATTAATTTTATTGATGAAAAAATTTAGCGAGGTGATATTATGAATATCAGCGGAGCGGGACCTCAGGGAACCACTGATTACGGCAGATTAACTGGACTTGCCACCGGTATGGATATTGAAGGAATGATTAAAGGCATGCTTGCCAAAGATAAGGCTAGAATGGATAAGGTAGGCCAGGATAGGCAGTACCTTCAGTGGCAGCAGGAGTCCTATGTAGATATTATAAAAGATTTAAAGGAGTTTGAAAGGTATTTTGATATTTTAAGCCCTGAAAATATGTTTTCTTCATCTACCTATACAGGTACAAGAGTGGACAGTAATAGCAAAATGCTATCAGCTTCTACCTTATCCGGAGCTATTAAAGGAAACTACGAGATTTTAATAAAGCAACTGGCAAATCCACCAAAATTTCAGGGAAGTTTCAATTTGCAAGCAGGAGAAGCAAGTAAAAGCACAAAATTATCAGAAGCGGGAATAACTGATGGTAATTTTACAATTAATTATGGAAATGAAAACTACACTATAGATATTAAAGGCACAGATACCATCAACGACTTAATAAGTAAAATTAAAAATGCTCCAAATTCAAAAGGAGAGCCTCTAGGCAATTTTATAAATGTAAATTTTAGTGATATTACAAAAAAGCTAACGGTAGAAGGTAAAAACACAGGAGAGACTGTTGAATTAACAATTAATGCTGGTACAAGCAACTTTGCCGATAAGACAGGCATGATTGGTACTCATAAAGGTGATGATGCAATAGTTTCTATAAAAGCTCCCGGTGAGAGTACTTTCAGTGCTGATATTAAAAAAAGCACAAATAACTTTACCATAGATGGAGTAAATTATAATCTATTAAAGGCTTCTCCCAATATTGCTGAAGAATTTACAGTAACGTCAGACGCTTCAGCATCAGTAGAAAAGTTTAAAGGCTTTATAGAAAAATATAATTCTTTAGTAGAAAAGATAAATACTAAGATAAATGAAAAAAAGGAATACAAATACAGACCTCTTACTGAAGAACAAAAGAAGGATATGAAAGAGGATGAAATAAAAAAATGGGAAGAAAAAGCTAAAACCGGACTTTTAAAGAGAGATAACAACTTAAGCAAGCTACTTAGTGACCTTAGAGAAGCTGTTTATAATACTGTAGAAGGTGCGGGAGTAAGTATTACAGATCTAGGGATAAGTACCACCAAAAATTATATGGATGGAGGCAAGCTTCAGATTGACGAAAATAAGCTTAAAGCTGCCCTAGAAAATAATGGTGATTTAGCAGAGAAACTTTTTACTCAGTCAGGATCTGAAAATAAGACAAATGGAATATTTACAAGATTTAAAAACATCCTAAAAGAAGATATAGGAATTGATGGTGTATTAATTAAGAAAGCTGGATACAAGGATTCAAGGTGGGCAGGAGAAAACGATCTTACTGAGAAAATAAACGATAAAAATAAGGTTTTAAAAGAGCTGGAAAGAAAGCTTCAAGTAAAACAGGAAATGCTTTACAGAAAGTTTGCTGTGCTTGAAAAGAATATGAATTCATTGAATTCTCAAAGCAGCTGGCTGGCTTCTCAAATGGGAATGGCGTAAAATAATATTTTTAAATTTAAATTTTTAAAAGTAACTGTAAAGTATGTTGAAAGATTTACGAATTAATAAGTATAGGTATTAAGGCGGCCGCCTAAATAATAAAATAAATTAAGGACAAGGATGTCCACCAAATTCAAGGAGGAATTTATAATGATAATTAATCACAATCTTAATGCTATGAACGCTCATAGAAATATGGGTATGAACACTGTTAACTCAGGAAAAGCAATGGAAAAATTAAGCTCAGGCTTAAGAATTAACAGAGCTGGAGACGATGCAGCAGGTCTTTCAATCTCCGAAAAGATGAGAGCTCAAATAAGAGGTTTAGATCAAGCTTCAAGAAATGCCCAAGACGGTATTTCATTAATCCAGACTGCTGAAGGTGCTTTAAATGAAACTCACTCAATTCTTCAAAGAATGAGAGAATTAACAGTTCAGGCAGCTAACGATACTAACGTTGACGTTGATAGAACAGCTATAAAGGATGAGCTTGATTCCTTAAAATCAGAAATAGACAGAATTGCAGGCACAACACAGTTCAACGAAAAGAGCCTGTTAAATGGAAGTTTATCTGCAACAGGAAGCGGAGCAATGCTACAAATTGGTGCAAATGCTGATACAGCATTATCCTTAGAAATTAACATAGGAGATATGGGTTCAACAGCATTAACTGTTAATGGATTAACTGTTGATAATCACACTAATGCTAAAACTTCCTTAACTAATGTTAATGAAGCTAT
>NZ_CCXI01000044.1 GCF_000820705.1 Clostridium polynesiense
GATAAAAAGGAACAGGACATACCTGTTCTTTTTTTTATAAAGATTTTAAAGGAATGCACGATAAAGGGATTAATGATTACACTTAGTGAGGTATATAATATGAAACTTAGTATTGCAATGATAGTTAAGAATGAAGAAAAGTACATTGAAGCTACATTAAAATCCTTAAAAAAACTGGAGAAATATTTAACCTGTGAAATTGTTATTGTAGATACAGGATCCACTGATAACACTATAGAGATTTCAAAAAAATATACAAATAAGATATATCATCATAAATGGACTGATAACTTTGCACAAATGAGGAATATATCACTAAGCTACTGTACCGGTGAATGGATTCTTGTAGTTGATGCAGATGAGGTTTTATATGAACCGGAAAAATTAGCTCAGCTTATTAATGATAAAAACACTAAAAAATACAATGCAGGCTTTATAAACATAATAAATTTTAATAAAGACATAGAAAATTCGGTAACTAATGAAAGTATATCTAAACTTTTGAGGCTATTTAAAAATAAAGCCATAAAGTATGAAGGCGCAGTTCACGAGCAGCCTATATTTAAATATCCTGTTATAGATTCTCATATTAGATTTATTCATTATGGATATAACAATAGTGATTTTGAGCTTATGGAATATAAATTTGAAAGAAATATTAAATTGCTCTTTAAAGAACTTTCCGAAAAGCCTGATAGTATTTATATAAATTTCCAGATAGCAGCTTCCTATGTTATGCATAAGGATATACCGGAAGCGTTAAAGTATATAAAGGCAGCTTATGAATTATCTAAAGATGAAATTCATAAGTATATTTATGTTCTTGATAAATACTGTGATATATTGTATAAGTCTAAAAAATACACACTTTTGGTTGAAAAGACTGCTGAAGCATTAGCATATGAAAAGGAGTTTATAGATTATTATTTTTATTTAGGAGAAGGGTATTATAATCTCAATGATTACACTAATGCTGTAATTGCATATAAGGACTATTTGAAATACTATGAATTGATTAACATGAATTCCATAAGCTTCAACAATACTATATCTGTACAAACCCGTAAATTTAAAGATGCAGTTTTATTAAGATTAGCATCAAGTTGTTTAAAAAATAAGGATTATAAATCCGCTATAGACAATATTAAAAAAGTAAAGGATAAGGACTTATTAAAAAATGAAGTCTATATAATCGTAAGTATTATAGCAGAAGGCAAAATGTGGAGCGAAATAGATATTTTAAATGAACTAATTGATAAATATAATTATGATATACTGCTTAAATATCTTCAAAGAGAAGTGCTCACAGAAGAATTAGCAAGACTGGAAAACGCTGCCTCTCATATCTATTTAAAAGAAATGATTTATAATGTCAGGTATTTTAAGGAGAAGGGAAATATTGATTATATAATCAGAAACAGAATTATGGAGATCATGAATAAGGATAAAACCTTGTACTCTATATATGTATACTATTTAATCAAGGAGGATATACATGCGATAAATCAGCTTGTTACCTTTGGTATGGATAAGATGGAAAACATACTAATATCCTTATGTACTGATTATTATGATTTAATTCTTCACTATT
>NZ_CCXI01000045.1 GCF_000820705.1 Clostridium polynesiense
CAGCTGTGAGATTGGTTATAGAGAAAGCTTTGTTATTATGCGGTAATCTACCGGAAAATTTGAAAAAAGAAATGTTTTTAAGCTTTATTGCCGAAAAATATTATTTTCTTATTAACTCTTTCAATAGCATAATATTGGAGGATAATGAGCATATGCTCCAGGAAGAGGACAGATATCTGCTGAATTTAAAATATGTAATGGAGGATAAATACGAAAATTCTTTAAGATTTATTAAGGGACTTAAAGATCTCTTGAATATAAACAAAAGCTATGTACAGTATATAAATCTCTTGATGGAGGATATTGAAGAAACTAGGGATAACAACATTAAAGGATTAATTCCAGAACTAATTATAAATATAGATAATCTAATTAAACTCCAGCGGTTTCAAGAGGCGTACAATACCCTTGAAGAAGCATTGTCTATAGTAAAATTTGATTTTGATTTAATGATATTAAAGTATTCTCTTTTAATGAATTTCAATTATGATGAAGAAGGAAAAGAGTGTTTAAAAAAATATTATATTATTCGGAGATAGAAATAGGGTAAAAGAACTTCTTAAATAGATTCAATAATAGTAAATAATAAAAAATGATTATTGAAAATAATAAGCTTTGCTGAAGTAATTATGATTCGTTGAAGGAGAATTGAATAGTGAATAGTGAATTGTTTATAACTAATAAAAAGAAAGAAATTAAAGAGCTTATAAACTCAAAAAGACTAGTAGAAGCAGAAGCTTTGATGGAAAGTTATGATAGTATTTTTGCAAATGACATTGAAGCACTTTCAATTAAGTCTGTTATACTGATAATGCTGAATAAATCAGATGAAGCGGAAATTGTTCTTCTGAAAGGTTTGCAAAAAGAAGCTTATAATTCAGAATTGTTGTTTAATTTAGCGTATGTTTACGAAAGCAGAGGAGAATTTAATAAAGCATACGACTATTATTTGAAGTCTAAAAGCTATTCTGAAGATAAAGAACTAAGTACTTGCATAGATGCTGTCCTAGGTAATCTACAAAAATATCTTTGTAATACAAATACTTTAGAAATTAAAAGGTGTGTAAGCATTATTATACTTACCTATAATAAACTGGAGTATACGAAACAATGTATTGATAGTATTAAAAAATATACCCCTAAAGATGCCTATGAGATTGTAATAGTTGATAATAACTCTACAGATGGTACCAGAGAATGGCTTAAAAATCAAAAGGATATTAGAATAATATTCAATGATAAAAATTTAGGGTTTCCAGGAGGGTGTAATACAGGTATTAAAGCGGCTTTAAGGGATAATGATATTCTTTTGTTAAATAATGATACTATAGTTACTCCCAGATGGTTAGATAATTTAAAAACATGTTTATACAGCAATGATAACATAGGGGCGGTAGGAAGTATTACAAATAGTTGTTCAAACTATCAATCCATTAAGACAGATTATAAATCAACAGAAGAAATGATTTCTTTTGCTGAAAAGGTTAATATTTCAAATCCAGAAAAGTGGGAGCAAAAGGTAAGGCTGATAGGATATTGTATGTTAATAAAAAGATCTGTATTGAATGAAGTGGGGTTGTTGGATGAAGATTTCTTTCCGGGAAATTTTGAAGATGATGATTTAGGTTATAGGATTCAATTGAAGGGATATAGACTTATGCAGTGTAATGATACATTTATTCATCATTACGGAAGTGTATCATTTAATGATAATTCTGGTGCGTTTAACAGAATAATTGCAGAAAACACTGCAAGGTTTATTAATAAATGGGGATTTGATTCAGTGGAAAACTCCTATGTTAATCTTCCTTTAATTAAAAAGATTTATAATGGAATAAGAAGTCCAAAAGTACTACATATTGGATGCGGTACTGGTGCAACCCTATATAGAATTAAATATTTATTTAAAGAGGCTGAAATTTCAGGAGTAGAGGATAATGAAGCGGTGTCAGGAATAGCTGATAAATTTATTGATATAAAAAAAGCTTTAATTGATGAAGATTTGAATTATCCGGAAAACTATTTTGATTATATTATCCTAACAGATAAAATAGAATATTCCATAAATGCTGAGATTGCATTGATGTCCTTATCAAAGTATTTAAATAAAGAGGGAAAGATATTAATAACCATAAAAAATTCAAATTATTTTATAGAAATAATCAAGAGCTTAAAAGGAAGCATAAATGCTATAAGGAAACCTTACAGATTTTATAATTTTAATGAAATAAAGGAATTATTTGCCCGTATAAATAATTTTAAAATTACAATGGAAAGGGTAATTTCAGAGATATCTCCTGAAAGCAAAAAAATAATAGATTATTTTGCAAATATTTCAGAGCCTCAAATGAAACTGGAATATATGACAAGGGAATATTTAATTATATGTGAAAAGATTTAAAATATACATCAAATTAATCAGTATGACTATAACGTGATTACAAATTATAGGATTATAGAATGATATGGTGTTAAAGAATAATGTATATATTACGATAAAATAAGTAATAAAGATAATTGGAGTGGAATATATGAGATTAAATCATAATATGATGTCTTTAGGCATCTACAATAATTATTCTAAAAAGATAAAACTTCAAAGCAATGCTCTTTCTAAGCTCACTACAGGACAAAAGCTTGTTAGTTCAAAGGACAATCCCAATGCAATAGGTCAGAGTGAAATGCTTAGAATACAAATTAGAGGATTGGATATGGCAAGAAAAAATCTTCAGGACTCTGCAGGAATGATTCAGACCGTGGACGGAGGACTAGCTAGTATAAACGCAGTGTTACACAGGATAAAAGAATTAACCATCCAGGCAGGCGGGATAAATGAAGAGGTTGATAAGATAGTTATACAGCAGGAAATAGAAGCAATGAAGCAGCATATAGATTATACTGCAAGAGGCACAGAATTTAATGGAGTGAAGCTATTATATAACGATAAAGTAATTGATAATTCTAACCCAACATATGTTAATACCGTTTCCGGGGCAAATGTAGGGGAAAAAATAGAAATTCCTATGTATAATTTAACTATTGAAAATTTAAAGGATTCTACTGGGACATACTCCTTAAAAGAGTTAGATGTAACTAAGCCAGGAGGAGTGGAAACGGCTTTAAACATAATAAAAGATGTAACTGACAGTGTAATAAGTATAAGAGGAAAATACGGTGCACTTCAGAATAAACTGGAAAGTCTTAACGATGCTATGGGAGAAACTTCATTTTCCATATCAAGAGCTGAAAGCAGCATCAGGGATACAGATATGGCAGAAGAAATGATGAATTACGCAAGTAATGGGATTTTGATTGAATCAGCTTTAGCAATGATAGCCCAGTCAAATAGATTTCCACAGGATATATTAAGAGTATTAGAAAGAATGAAATAAAAAAAGCCTCAAGGTATGTTCTAGTTTACCTTGAGGCTTTTCATAACTTGTTTAACCTTCCTTTCCCTTCGGTATACTAAATACAGCTTTAGCACTTTCAGTTCGAGGATCATGATTTATATGCTTTTTATGAAAGTTACTGTCTTCTTTTCTGTTATTTTTTGTTTCTCTGCTCTTCGATGACATATTATTCCTCCTGTTGTTATAATTTAGAAAACATTAGAAAATAGTAGTATAAATAGTGATTTATTAGGTCTAATCACTAATTATAGAAAAAAATTATAATAATTTATTAAAATCTATTTAAAAATTTATTAAATTGTATTAGAATGGTTATAGGGTAATTATGTAACAGATTATTCAAAAAAATGTATCATTATTTTTATATTGTTTACATTTTTACATCTTTCTATTCAGATATATTTATATAGATTGCTTTAATAGTCGTATAAAATACTAAATACACGAATAAACTGCCAAATAATAAAATAAATGTAGAAAATTTATATGTTATAGATTATAATTATAGGTATAATTTTAAAGAAAATACATAATTAAACAATATATTTAATTAAACATAAAAAATGTAATATTAAATAAAAAGTTAACAGTTCATAATTTAGGGTGAAAATAAAATCGAAAAAGGGGTTAAGATGATGTCGGTTAACAATATCCAAAAATCTAATGATTATGACCTTATTAAACGAGGACTAGATGCCTCTGAACTTAGGGGGAGAATTACTTCACAAAACATGTCTAATATAAACACTAAAGATTACAAGCGATACAGTGTTTCCTTCGAAGAAACCCTTAAATCCAAATCGGATTTAGATCTCAAATTAACAAATGAAAAGCATATGAATGAAAATGGACAAGCTTATGGCGAAATAAAAATTGAAAAGGATACTTCAAGCAGTATGAGGGAAGATGGCAACAATGTGGATTTAGACTTAGAAAAAGCAAACCAGGCTGCTAATACCTTGATGTATAATGCGTTGATTACGCAAGCTAACAGCAGGCTTTCCAATACAAGATATGTTATTACTGGCGGCGGGAGGTAAATAAAAAATGAGTGCGTTTAATGGAATGAGAATAAGTGCCAGCGGTCTATCTGCTGAAAGATTAAGAATGGATACAATAGTTTCTAACATAACTAATGCTAATACAACAAGGGGAAAAGACGGAAAGGCATATGTAAGAAAAATTGCTGTGTTTGAAGAAAATCTTAATAAGGAATTAGGAATGAGAGGGGTAAAAGCTGTAGAAATAGTAGAAGATGAATCTCCTCTTAGAAAGGTATTCGATCCTTCCCATCCTGATGCAGATGCAGAAGGTTTTGTAACCATGCCTAACGTAAATATGCTTAATGAGATGGCGGACATGATAGCTGCCTCCAGAGCATATGAAGCAAATGTAGATACATTAAATTCTCAAAAAAGTATGTTTGCAAAAGCATTAGAGATAGGCAGATAGGAGTGAAATAATATGAAAATAAATAATTTTGTGCCTGATATGAAAATATTTCAAAATATAGATAAAGATGAAAAACAAAAAACTTTGAATTTTGGTGATACCTTAAGAGAGAAACTCAATGAAGTTAATAATCATCAAATTACTGCTGAGAAGGCTACGGAGAGTTTTATAAAAGGTGAGGACATTAGTATTCATCAGGTTATGCTCACTACAGAAGAAGCAAAACTATCCCTGCAGCTTGCTGTACAGGTAAGGAATAAGCTTGTAGAAGCATATCAGGAGATTAACAGACTGCAGTTGTAGTTTTAGAGATAGATAAGGAGTGCATTAGATGAATAAGCTGTCGGAAAGCTTTCAAAAGCTTAAAGATAAATTTCAAAGTATGAGACGAGGAGCTAAAATAGCTTTAATTATATCTACACTTGCTGTTATTATTGCAGTTATATCATTTATTATATATTCAACTTCAGATAAATATGGACTTTTATTCTCAAACCTAGACCCTAAGGATGCTCAAGTGGTAACAGAGCAGTTGAAGGAAAAGAAAATCACTTCCAAAGTAAAGGGGAATTCTATATATGTTCCAAAAGATAAGGTGGATGAACTTAGATTGGAACTGGCAACAGAACTTACTAACGGAAGTAAGGGATATGAGATTATGGACGAGAGCAAGTCCTTTGGAATGACAGATGAAGAATTTAAGATTAAAAAGCTAAGGATGCTCCAGGGAGAAATTGAAAGAACTATAAAAAGCTTCCCGCAGATTGAAAACGCAAGAGTACATATAACACCTAGTAAAGACTCAGTATTCGTTAAAGATAATACTCCTGGAAGAGCTGCAGTATATATACAGCTTAAGCAAAATGAAGATTTAAACCAGGAACAGGTTAAATCTATCATAGCACTGGTATCTGGAAGTACTGAGAACATACCTAAAGAAAATGTTGAAATTATAGACCACAGAATGAATTTGCTTTCAAGGGGAATATTTGACAGTGAAGGCAAAGAGATAGCTTCCTCTACCAGTGTAGAAAAGCAGCAGGAAATTGAAAAAGATTTTGAAAGAAAACTTGAAAATAATGTTATGGAAATGCTGGAGAGTGTATTAGGTAAAGGAAAGGTAAAAGTAAAGGTAAATGCTGATTTAGATTTTGATTCAAAGCAAAAGACCCAGATAGTTGTAGATCCTAATAAAGTGGAAATAAGCGAACATTCTATAAAAGAAATTAACAACAATGCAGGCAACAGAACCTCTCAAAGTCCTGTAGACAACCAAATGGGAAATACAATAGGAAACAATACTACGGGAACAAATAACAGCAGCAAAGAAGAACATAAGGTTAACTACGAGGTAGGGAAAACTGAAACTAGGACTCTGAGTGCTCCCGGTGAAGTGAAGAGACTGACGGCTTCAGTGATAGTGGATGGAAATCTTGATCCTCAGTCTCAGGGGGATTTAAAGAACACAGTTTCAAATGCTTTAGGATTTAAAGCTGATAGAGGAGATGAAATAACCGTTGTAGGTATGAATTTTGATCCTTCCCAAAAGGCGTTAATAGCTAAAGAGCTTGAAGAAATGCAGAATCAGGCTGAAAAAGCAAAGAAAATGGCCTTATATAAGTCTGTTGCTTTAATAGTTCTAGGGATTATAGCTTTAATTACCATAGCAGTAATTTTAATAAAGGTATTTAGAAGAAATAGAGAAGATGACTACATAGAAGGCGGAGCTTTGGATGTAGTAATAGGCGATGAAATAGCTCCTAAGAATCCTGAAGATTTTAAGCCTATTACTCTTGAAGAGGAGAATGAAAAAACTCATCTTGAAAAAGAAATAAAAGGCTATGCGAAAGAAAAACCTGAACAGGTAGCTGACATTATCAGAGCATGGCTGACAGAGGATGAGAGGTGATAAAATGCCAAGAGATAATAAATTAACAGGAGTTCAGAAAGCAGCTATTTTGTTTATTACCCTTGGTCCTGATGCTGCCTCAGGCATCATAAAGAAGCTTCCTGAAAATGATATACAAAAAATTACATATGAAATAGCAAATATCACATCTGTTTCTGCCTCCCAGAGAGAAGAAATATTAAAGGAATTTCTGGAGATGAATAAAGCTAAAGATTTTCTTATAGAAGGCGGAATGGATTATGCAAAAAATCTTCTGTCTAAAGCTTTAGGATCCCAGCGGGCACAGGAAATATTGAACAAGGTATCTGAAGCCACACAGCAGTACAGACCATTTTCAATAGCACGTAAAGCAGATCCAACTCAACTTTTAAATGTAATATCCAGTGAGCATCCTCAGACAATTTCACTGCTTTTATGCTACCTACAGCCGGATAAAGCTGCAGCGGTGCTGTCTTCGCTTCCGGAAGAAACTCAAAGTGAGGTAGCATATAGGATTGCTACTATGAATAACACTTCTCCCATGGTAATAAAGGAAATAGAAAAGGTATTGGAAGGTAAGCTGTCATCTGTTGTGAGGTCTGAAGTAACAAAGCTTGGAGGAGTTGAATCCTTAGTGGGAATACTTAACCAGGTAGATAGAACTACTGAAAGGAATATTACTGAAAGCCTTGAGAGAGAAGACGCAGAACTTGCAGAAAAGGTTAAAAGCAGCATGTTTGTATTTGAAGATGTTATTACTTTGGATGATGTATCTATTCAGAGAATACTTAGAGAAGTTGAAATCAAGGAACTTGCACTTGCCCTTAAAGGTGCCTCTGAAGAGGTGGCTTCTGCAATATTTAGGAATCAATCAAAGCGTGCAGCTGCATCCCTGAAAGAAGATATGGAATTCTTAGGACCAGTAAGGCTTATAGATGTAGAAAAAGCACAGCAGAAGATAGTGGGAATTATAAGAAGGCTGGATGAAACCGGAGAAATTGTAATTTCAAGGGGTGGAGAAGATGCAATCATCGTATAACATGAATGTAATTAAAGCTGGCAGTGCAGTGGATCAAGGCAAGATAGTGATAACCACTGATGAAATAGTGGTAGAAGTAAAAAATGAAGCAAAAGAAAACACTGTAAAATACAGCGACCTTGAAAATTATGAGAGGCTTGCCCAAGTAATTATACAAAAAGCAAAAGAAGATAGTGAAAAAATGCTTTCTCAAACTTACGAAGAAGTATCTAGAATTGAAGAAGAAGCTTACCACAAAGGATATGAGCAGGGTAAGGCAAATGGGTACGAGGATGGATATAAGGACAGTTACGAAGCAAATATTGAAAAAGCTGAGACTGAAGCTGCTGTGATTATCAAAAAAGCTGACATCCTAATGCTGTCGGCTAAGGAAGCCTACGAGGAATACATGACATTAAAAAAGAAAGAGATAGTGGAATTATCGATAAAAATAGCTGAATCAATAATAAGAGAAAAGCTTGAAGTCCCTGAGGGACTTGATAGATTGATTTTTGAGGCTATCGAGACATCAAAAAAATCCAAAAGCTATATTATAAAATGCAATCCTAATCACATAAGTTCCCTAAGGGAAAAGGTTGACACCTGGAAGCAGATGCTTGCGTTAAATGCTGACTTTTTCGTCATCGGTGATTTGAATATGGATGAAGGGAATGCAGTTATAGAAAAGGAAAATGGAAGAATAAAGGTAGGTATTGATATTTCCTTAGAACAGATTAAAGAAATATTTAATTAATAAGGAAAAGGGGATATTAAAATGTTGGATTTTCAAAAGTTATATTACAAAGCTGACAAGATTTCTCCTTTTTATTTTGAAGGCATAGTGAAAAAGGTAATTGGTTTAACCATAGAGGTTGAGGGTATAAAAGGCTTTGTGGGAGAACTTTGTATAATATATAACGAGAAAAAACATCCCATTAAGTGTGAAGTGGTTGGATTTAAAGAGGAATGTATAATACTTATGCCTTTAGGAGAGCTATGGGGAGTAGGACCTGGTTGTCCTGTAGTGCCTCAGGGAGCTCCTTTAAGTGTCAAGTGTGGAGATGAGCTTTTAGGAATGGTTTTGGATGGTCTTGGAGAACCCCTGGATGGAACAAGATTAAGCTATGATGAGGTATATTCTTTAGATACCTCACCTCCGGATCCTATGAAAAGAAGACGGATTAACAGCATTCTTCCTACAGGAATAAAAGCTATAGATGGGCTTCTCACCTGTGGAGAAGGACAAAGAATAGGCATTTTTGCTGGGAGCGGTGTAGGTAAGAGCACCACATTAGGGATGATTGCCCGTGAAGCTCAAGCGGATATTAATGTTATAGCTCTTATTGGTGAAAGAGGCAGGGAAGTACTGGACTTCATTGAGAAAGATTTAGGACCTGAAGGTATGAAAAAATCAGTAGTGGTTTGTGCAACCTCAGACAAGCCTGCATTGATAAGGATTAAAGGCGCACTTACTGCAACAGCCATAGCTGAATATTTCAGAGATAAAGGCAAAAAGGTCATATTGATGATGGATTCTGTTACTCGTTTTGCTATGGCACAAAGAGAAGTAGGACTTGCTATAGGTGAGCCTCCTGCCACAAAAGGTTATACACCTTCTGTTTTTGCTATGCTTCCAAGGCTTATGGAGAGATCAGGAATGTCAGATAAAGGCTCTATAACAGCTTTTTATACAGTTTTGGTAGATGGTGATGACTTCAACGAACCCATAGCTGATGCTGTTAGAGGGATATTAGACGGTCATATCGTTTTATCCAGAGAACTTGCCCATAAAAATCATTATCCTGCAATAGATGTATTAAACAGTATAAGTAGGCTTATGCCTGAAATAGCGGAGGAAGAGCATAAAAAGGCATCCTCAAGAGCAAGAGATCTCCTTGCAGCTTATAAGGATTCAGAAGACTTAATAAATATTGGAGCCTATGCAAGAGGATCAAACAAAAAAATAGATATGGCTATTGATTATTATGATGTGATAAATGATTTCTTAACTCAGGGTATAAAAGAGACTGCCGATTTTGAAGATACTATTAACAATCTAAAATATATGTTTAATTAAAGAGGGCAAAGATGGAAAGCAAATTTAATTTTGGACTCCAAAAGCTCCTGGATATAAGGATAGAAAGAGAAGAGGAAAGCAAAAGATATTTTCTGAATGCTCAATGTGAGAAGAACCGAGCTGAAGAAAGACTTACTGAACTTCAATCTAACTATGATAAATATAACAGAGTGGATAATAAAGAAACTGTGGTCATCAAAAAGATTAAAAAGAACTACCTTAATGCTCTAACTATGACCATAGATCAGGCTGAGAAGGAACTTGAATATAAGGAGATACAGCTGTCGAGGTGCAGAGAAGATTTAAAAGACAGACAAATAGACAGGAAGACAGTGGAAGTTTTAAAGGATAAAAGATACATAGAATTTATAAAGCAGGAAAATTTAAGGGAGCAGAAGATGAACGATGAGTTTGCACTGTATTCCTTTATTAGAAAATCTACTGAAAGGAGGTGAGAAAACTGAAAGCAGGAAATTCAGATTTAATAAATATTACTACAAGCATAAAGAAAAATTATTCGGAAGCTCAGGGAAAAAAGTCCTTGAAAGTTCAAGAACCATCGGAAAGTAATAAGTTCGAAAAAATCCTTAAAGAGATTTCCTCTGGGGGGGTTAACACAAATGAAGCTAATAATCAGGATAAAAGTATAAGTACAGTTAATGATTTAAAGGAAAAGTTAAATGATTTTGTTGAGCCTGAATTATTACTAGATTCTTTAGAAGATATTTTAAATTCTTTTGATAACCTTTCTGAAGATGAAAAAGAAGATTTGGCAAATAAATTATTTTATGTATTTATCAATGTTTTGAACCCTGAAATTATAGCCTCGCCTGGCAGTTATGAAAAAAAACCGGAAAAAAGCTTTGAAAGAATTATGAATATGGGCAGTCTGCAGGAAACGATGATAAATAAGGAATCGAAGCCTGAAATTAATAAGATAATACATATTTTGGAGGACGTTCTTAAAGAACCTGCTGAAATACAAAACCTTTTAACTAAAGATCAATTTAAAGTTATTAATTCCATTGAAAGGGAAGCTTTTAATGTGACTAAAGAGGATGTAGAATCCTTTGGAATCACTGAGCTTTTATCTCGTCTGAGAAAAAATCTAAATAACAAAGATAAAACAGAAGGTGAGAGGTTTGAGAAGAATACCGTAGAAAGTACTGAAAAGGGTACTGTACAGGAATTATACTTCTCAGAAGGTTCACATAAAAGAAATGCTTCAGAATATAAAAGCAGTGGTGATAGTGACTTTAAAGAGGATTCTAATCAGTTGTCAAAGGAGATAAAGATATTAGAGGAAATCATAAACTCTAAAGATAAGACCGGTAAAAACGGAACTTTTGATAAGCTTCTTAACAGAATGAATATGGAAAAAGGTGAAATAACGGAGATTGATTTAAAAGAGATTAGTTCTGAAAATGCAGTGAAGGATGTAGTTAAAGTTATCAAGTATATGCAAAGAGCAGATTTAAAGGAGTTGACTTTAAAGGTTAATCCCAAGGAGCTTGGAACTATTACCATTAAGCTAGTTATGGAAGCTGGAGTAATGAAAGCAAATTTATCAGCTGTTAATAAAGAAACCTATAATCTTCTTAATAATAATCTTTCAGATATGAAGTCTTTATTGGCTCAAGGAAATATAAAGATTCAGGAAGTTACAGTAAATATCTATAATGAAGATACTACATATTTTTCAGGTAATTTTAGGGACAGCAGCGCCCAGCAGAATTCAGAGCATAATGGGAATAATGCTCCAGGTCATAATGGAAGACCAAAGGATACTGTAATTCAAGAAGAAATTCAACTGTCTTCAGTTGAAGAAAGTAACAGCGTAAATATGCTGGTTTAGGAGGGATTATTGTGGCGGACACAAAAGTCACAGGTGCATATGGAAATAGGGCAACAGACAGAGGTACATTAATAATGTCACCAGGCGGCGATATGGACAAAAATGCTTTTCTGAGAATTCTTGCCGCTGAGTTATCTAATCAGGATCCAATGAATTCTAAGGATTCTACACAGTATGTAACCCAAATGGCTCAATTTGCATCTATGGAGCAAATGACGAATTTAAACTCTACAATGTCAGGTTTTGCGTCAAATTCATTAGTGGGGAAAGGTGTAACTTTAAGGGTTATAGATTCTCAAGGAATACCTTACACCGGAATAGTAAAAGCGGTGACTAGGCAGGGTTCACATGTTTTTTTAAGCGTAGAAGTAAATGAAAATGGAAGTAATAAATTATTGGAATTTAAACAGGAGGATGTTCAAACTGTCATTGACGTTCCAAATTACAGCTTAGATAATGTCAGCGGCAATATGGCTCTTTTAACTGCTTCTTCTCTAATAGGAAAAGAAACAGAATATGAGATTTTAGATGGAGATAAGGTTACAAAATACAGCGGTATAGTAACTGGAGTTTTCAAGGAAAAAGGTTTCATAAAGTTAAATGTAAAGCTCAAAGACAGCGGCGAGATAAAGACTTTTACATTAGGGCAGCTTACTAAAGTCAATGATAGGACTGAGAAATAGTATGAGCTACAGAATAATTAATGGAAAACCCTTTGCTGTAGAAGAGATTTCTTCATTGCATTCAGTAAAGAATGAAAGGATAAATAAAAATAATAAAACTGATAGTGATAGTTTTAAAAATTATCTGAACAGTGAAATTAAGAAAAATGAGTCCTATACAGTTTCAGCTCATGCAGGAGAAAGACTTAAGGCATTTCAACTCGACAGCAGCGATTATAAAAGAATAAATGAAGGCTTTAACATGGCTGAAAGAAAAGGCAGCAAAAACACAGTTATTCTTTATAAGAATATAGCATTTATAGCCAGTGTTGAGAACAGAACTTTAATTACAGCTGTAGAAAAACAAAGAGCAAAGGACAATGTTTATACAAATATAGATAGTTTAGTAATATTATAGGCTGGACCTTATATAAGGAAGCCGTACTCTGTGGAAGGACAGAAGCAGAGAAAAGAATAAAACCAGGAGGTCAATTATATGTTTAGAGGAATGTTTTCCGGTATTAGCGGAATGAAGGCAAATCAGACAAAGCTTGATGTAATAGGTAATAATATATCTAATGTAGGTACCACAGCTTTTAAATCATCCAGAGCAAGATTTCAGGACATGCTAAGCCAAAGTTACAGTGATGCTATGGCACCGGCACAAAATATAGGTGGAATAAATCCCAGTCAGGTAGGATTAGGAGTACAGCTTGCATCAATAGATACAGTTATGAAGCAGGGAATGATGCAGCCTACAGGAAGAAATCTTGATTTCGGAATTGACGGCGATGGCTTTTTCATGGTAGCAAAAGGACCTAAGGTATTTGGAGATGGGACTGTTCAGGTTAACCACAGGCCAGGAACTCATAATGTTATACCTCAGAGTCTTCAGACATCAGGAATGGAGTTAATGTATACAAGAGACGGAGCCTTTACACTTGATGAGGAGGGAAACCTGTTAACAGGAGATGGATACAGAATATTAGGATACTCACTATCTAATGATATTACTTCTGTACCTGCTACTGCAAAATCCCCTAATGTTGTATCTACAGGAGGCTTTAATTTTAGATTCGGAGCAGGATCAGCTCTAAATGGATATAGAGTAGTTATAGGAGCAGTAGGACCTCAAACTCCTGCATCTGCTGATGTGAATAAATCTACCAAAACAATAACGGTAAACGGTGATTTTTCTGGAGAGGGAGCTTTAACCAGCGAACAGTTAGAAGCAGCTATAAACAGAGCATTAAATTCTGCAGGAATAGGGCAGGTAATGTACGTTACCGGAAAGTCTTCAGTAATAAATGGAATGTATTCTGACAGGATTAAAGGTGGTTCAGATGCACAAAAACCAGGAAGCATTAATTTTGCAGGCTTCAATATAAAATTCAGTGAAGGGGATTCCCTGAATCAGTATTCAGTTGAACTGGGAGATATAAATGCCGGAAGTTTTGAAGCTGAGATTACAGCAGATAAGAAGATAAAGGTGAATGGTCCTTTTAAAAACTCTGTTTTAACCGGTACGCAGCTAAAGGATGTCTTAAATAGAGCTCTTCAAAGTAAGGGGATTACTCAGAAGGTTACTGATGTAACAGGAAATCAAGTGAATTTTCCTAAACTAAGCGATAAGACAGTGACTAATTCAGACCCGTCTAAAGCGCCTGGAAACTTGACTGTAGCGGGATATAGCTTTGAATTTCCAAGCAGTGATTACAATGATATGGAAATAGTATTTGACAGCATAAATGAAAGTCCTTTAGATGTAAAAATAGATTTTACAGGAACTCCTAAAAAGATGACTATAAAAGGAGACTTTGTAAGGGATGGAATTACTGCGGAAACCTTAAAAGCAGCTATAAATGGACAAATTACTGATGTATCAAAGCAGATACAAAAAATTTCAGGTAAGTTTTCTCTTTCATCAGGAATGATATCCGGAGTTATTGAAGGAGGAACCACTTTAGCTAAACCTGAAAAGGTAAATGCTGCAGGTTTTGAATTTGATTTTGAACATGGAGCTTCTTTAAATGACTATAAAATACAAATAGGTAAGATATCCTCAGGAACACAAACTTCTGCGGATATTGATACAGAAAACAAAAGGATTGTTATAAATATGGATTTGGTATCTCCTAATGGTACAACCAGTATGGCAGTTCAGAACGCTATAAACAGGGCCTTAGAAAATAAAGGAATAAATCAGAGGCTTGCAGTTAAGGGGGTACCAACTCAGGTTTATGACACAGAATCACTTACTACTGATGGAGGTACACCGGTTCAAAGCATAGATGTAAATGGTGAATTAAATTACGTAGATGGAACTAAGGATCTAAAGTCCTACGATGGAAATCTAAAATGTCTTAGGGTACCTGAGAAGGTAAGGATTCCCGGTACAGAGGAGTATCTGAGAGTAAAAACTTATACCATAAGCAAAGATGGTGTTATCAATGCTGTACTGGAGGATGGTAGAGTATCTGCTTTAGGACAGATAGCAACAGTATCATTTAAAAATTCAGTGGGACTTACAAAGCTTGGTAAAAATATTTATCAGCAGTCAGTAAACTCAGGAGATCCTGTTATAAGAAGCGGGGTAGGCACTTTAGGTGAAGATAATAGTAAGGGATATGGGGATGTACTTCAGGGAATGCTTGAAATGTCCAATGTAGATTTAGCTGAACAATTCACAGATATGATAATAACAAACAGAGCTTTTCAGGCCAGCGGAAAGATGATTACCACTGGAGATGAAATTTTACAGGATATTATTAATTTAAAGAGATAACTCTAGGATTATTTAATTGTCTGCAGAAAAACAACTGTTTTTTCTGCAGGCAACCTATGGAGGGGGAAAATGATAAAGTTAAAAGCTTTAAACAACAAGGATTTTATACTCAATGCAGAACACATTGAGAAGCTTGAAACAGTTCCGGAAACCTTAATAACATTAATAAATGGTAAAAAGTATATGGTTTTAGAGTCTCCTGATGAAGTAATAAACAAAATATTAATATATAAAAAGAAAATTTACAGTGCTGATTTGTAGGAGGCGTTTAAAATGAAAAAACATGATGTATTAACCAGCATAGGATTAGTGGCTGGTACTCTAATGCTGATATGGGGAATGGCCATGGGAGCCAGCCTTAAAATCTTCTGGGACCCAGCCTCTGTGATAATCACTATAGGCGGATCTTTCTGTGCTTTGCTTATCAATTACAGCATTACTGAAGTGAAAAATATTTTTAAAGTAATGGGCAAGACTTTTAAAGATACTGAAAGCACAAGCTTTGACACCATATCCCAATTTATTAACCTTTCAAGGAAAGCCAGGAGAGAAGGATTGCTCTCCCTGGAGGATGATATATCGGAACTGGATAATGATTATTTAAAAAAAGGTCTTCAAATGGTAGTAGACGGAATAGAACCGGAAACTATAAGGGATATTATGGAATTGGAAATAACTGAAATGGAAAAAAGACATGCAAATGGTTCTAATATGCTTAAAGCATGGGGAGGATTTGCACCAGCCTTTGGTATGATAGGAACTTTAATCGGTTTAATTCAAATGCTTGCAAACTTATCAGATCCATCTTCCATAGCATCAGGTATGGCAAAAGCCCTTATAACTACTTACTATGGGGCTATTATGGCCAATCTGATTTTTAATCCCATGTCTGCTAAGCTGAATATTAAAAGTGAAAATGAAGCTTCTATAAGAGAAATGATGCTTGAAGGAATACTGGCGATACAGTCAGGGGTTAACCCAAGAATAGTTGAAGATAAACTTGTAAGTTATCTATCGCCTTCAGATAGAAAGAAATATTCGGAGCAGCATATAGGTGAAGGAGTGGTAGAGGGTGTCTAGAAGAAAAAGAAATATTAAAAAGGAAGGATTAAAAGGGGATGAATGGCTGGCTACCTTTTCTGATACCATTACTCTTCTGCTTACCTTTTTTATACTTCTATACTCCTTTTCCACGGTAAATCAGCAAAAGCTTCAGGAAATATCCACAGCTCTCCAGCTTGTGCTTAGTGGAAAGGAAGGCAATACTATTTTAGAATATAACCTTAACAACGGTGAAACTCCAATAGTAGGAAACACCGATGAAAACATTCCGGTGCCTCAAAATATGGATAATGAAAAACTAGGAATGTATAAAACCATAAAAGAGTTTATAGATAAAAATAAACTTGATGCCACTGTGGAGATAAAAGAAGATGAAAGAGGTATTATCATACAGATGAAGGATAATATACTTTTTGAATCAGGTAAATCTGACCTGAGAGAAGGGAGCAAAGATTTGCTGGAGAAGATAAATTCCCTGATTACAACCTTTCCCAATAAGATAATCATTGAAGGACATACTGACAATGTACCGATAAAAAATAGCAGGTTTGATAGCAACTGGGATTTATCTACATCAAGATCTGTTAATGTAATAAGATATTTTACAGAAGAAAAGTCTCAGAAGGCTGATAGGTTTACTGCGGCGGGATATGGTGAGCACAAGCCTATTGCAGATAATGCTACCCAGGATGGAAAAGACAAAAATAGAAGAGTTAACATATTGATTGTTGCTACGGAAAAGGAGAAGAAGCGATGAGTGAAAATAAAAGTAAAAAAGAAGGAAAAAGTTCCAAACCTCTTCTTATAACTGTAATAATTCTTTTATTTATAGTAATAGCGGGAGGTGGAATATTTGCTGGAATGTATCTTGGTACAAATAAGTCTGCAAAAGCTACAACCCCCACTGAAAATTCAGTTGAAGAAGCTACTTATGCACTGGATGATTTCTTAGTTAATTTAAATGACACAGAGTCCAAAAGATATGTGAAAGCAAAAATATACATATCCTACAATAAAAAAAATAAGGCTTTAGAAAAAGAATTGCTATTAGATAGAACTAAACCGATTTTAAGGGATGCTGCCCTTACAATACTTAGAAGTAAGAAGGCAGAGGATTTTAGTACTGTTAAAGGAACAGATACAATAAAAAAAGAATTAAAAGAAAAGATAGATTTAAAGTTATCCAATGGAAAGATAGTTGATGTTTATTTTCCAGAGCTAATAATTCAGTAAGGATGATAAAGATGGATATGTTTACATTTATACTAAAGATAATTATTTTTCTTCCTTTTATAATACTTCTAATATATTTATCTCTTAAGGTAGGAGGTAAAAAGCTTCAGAATATTCAAAATGGAAGCCACATGAAGGTTATAGAAAGGGTACAGGTATCCAAGGAAAATACATTACTTCTGGTTAAGATAGGTGATAGAGGTTATATTATGAGTTCTTCCCCTCAGGGGATAACCACACTGGAAGAAATCACTAAAGACGAGCTTAATGAAATTCAAGAAAAAAAAGCACGAGAAGCTAAGGAAAATACTGAAGAAATTAAAAAGCTCTTAAATAAAATAAGCATAAAAGGAAGATTAACAAGATGAATAACAAAAAAAGAAAAATCTTATTAGCATTATTTATAATATTAGCAGCAGTTTCTTTTTCAGCTGTGAAGGTTTACGCAGAACCACAAAACATACCAGTTCCAAAAATTAATTTTTCCGTAGATGGTTCCAGTAAACCTGCTGACTATGTATCAAATATCAAATTGTTAATCCTTCTGACTATCTTAACCCTGCTTCCATCTTTTATCATTATGATGACTTCCTTTACAAGGATAATAGTTACTTTTTCATTTTTAAAAGGGGCAATGGGTACACAGCAGTCTATTCCTAACCAAGTACTTATAGGACTTGCGCTCTTTTTAACGATTTTTATAATGACACCGGTATATAATGAGATAAATGAAAAGGCTTTAAAACCTTTTATGAATAATGAAATAAATCAAGAGCAGGCTTCAGAATATGCGTCCAAGCCTCTGAGGGAATTTATGCTTAAGCAGACCAGACAAAAAGATTTAAAGCTTTTTGTAGAACTTTCAAAGTTGGAAGAAGACAAGGTCACTAAGGAAGATATTCCTCTTTATGTGGTTGTTCCTGCTTTTGCGATAAGCGAGCTTAAAACAGCTTTTCAAATAGGTTTTCTAATATACATACCATTCCTGATTATTGACCTTGTAGTAGCCAGCGTACTGATGTCTATGGGAATGTTTATGCTGCCGCCGGTATTAATATCACTGCCCTTTAAATTACTGCTTTTTGTAATGGTAGACGGATGGTATTTACTGGTTAAATCATTAATTGCGAGCTTTACATAAGGAGATATGATAGATGAGTGAATATATGGTAATTGGTGTAATAAAAGAGGCTATAACCACAGGGCTTTTAGTAGCGGCTCCAATACTTGGAGTTTCAATATTAGTAGGATTAATAATAAGCATTTTTCAGGCAACTACCCAAATTCAAGAACAAACCTTAACCTTTGTTCCAAAGCTTATTGCTATTGCGGTTGTAGGTATACTGTTTGGAAATTGGATGCTTCATAATCTGCTGGGTTTTACCAATAGAATATTTGAAATCATAGCTTCTATAACAAAATAGGTGATGAAGTGATAGATGTTACTTTTTTCATACTGACGATATTAATTTTTTTCAGGCTTATAGGCTTTTTTATACAACTACCTGTTCTATTTCCAACAGGAACGCCTAATTATATGAAAATTATATTTTCACTGCTGCTTGCTTTTTCTATAGCTCCATTTTTATTAAATAAAGCAATAAATATAGAAAATAATTACATGCTCATTATTTACTGCATAAATGAAATAATATCAGGCCTAGTGCTTGGATATGTCACCAATTTATGCTTTGAGGCTATTAGAATTGCTGGAAGTCTGTTAGATATGCAGATGGGACTTTCCATGCTGAGCATGTTTGATCCTAATTCTAAAAGTACCTCTACTTTATTAGAGAGATTATTGTATTGGACCGCACTTATAATTTTTTTATTAATTGATGGCCATCACATATTAATAAAACTCATAGTTGAAAGCTATGAGTACGTAACCGTAGGAAGCTCAATGGTGTTTCAGGAAACAATAATGATGTCCATAAATGCATTTATTCAGTATTTTATAATAGGATTGAAAATTGCAATACCAATTGTATTGATAATCATAATTACAGATATAACCCTTGGACTGGTGGCACGAACAGTTCCTCAGCTAAATGTCATGATATTAGGTCTGCCTATAAAGCTCTTAGTGGGCTTAACCTGTTTTACCCTAGCACTTCCTTTGATAATAAAGGAAATGATAAATGCCTTCAATTATCTTCCAGAACTTCTAAGAGGAATATTTAAAGTGATTCCTGTAGTATTTATTTTTGCATCGGAAGAAAAGACTGAGGAGGCAACCCCAAGGAAAAAGTCCGAAGCAAGAAAAAAAGGGCAGGTTGCTAAAAGCAAAGAGGTTAATATGGCCCTTACCCTTTTAATAAGTACTCTTCTCCTTGCTGCGGTTAGCGGTTATTTTACCGGAGCTTTGAAAGATACATTATTATATTTTATGAATCAAGATTTTAAGATGCAGCTTGACTATAACAACCTGCAGGTTATTTTACTTAATATAATATGGAGGCTGGCGGTTATATATCTTCCTGTGGCTCTTCCTATAATGGTTATTGGGGTACTTGCAAACTATATTCAAACGGGATTTATATTAACGTCAGAGCCGTTAAAACCCCAGCTGTCAAAAATAAATCCGATAAATGGATTTAAAAGGATGTTTTCTACAAGGAGCCTGGTAGAGCTTTGTAAAAATTTAGCTTTGGTTTCTATAGTGGGATTTATAGGATATAAATACATTATGAAAAATTACGAACAGGTTTTAAACATAGGAAACCTTTATATTCCTACCATGGGGTATGAAATAAAAACGCTGATACTTGGAATATTCTCAAGAATAACCTT
>NZ_CCXI01000046.1 GCF_000820705.1 Clostridium polynesiense
TGATAATAGCTATTGTAGATTTTGTATACCAAAGATTTATGTTTAACAAAGATTTAAGAATGACAAAGCAGGAGATAAAAGAGGAATACAAGCAAGACGAAGGAGATCCTCAGTTAAAATCTAAAATAAAGCAGAGGCAAAGAGAAATATCCACAAGAAGAATGATGCAGGCGGTACCGGATGCCACCTTGGTTGTAACAAATCCTACACATTACGCCGTAGCTTTGAAATACGATGGGGAGGGCATGGAGGCTCCTAAAGTTACAGCTAAAGGAGCGGATTTAGTTGCTTTAAAGATTAAAGAAATAGCTAAGGAAAGTGGAGTTCCCATTATCGAAAACAAACCTTTAGCTAGAAAGATCTATGAAGAAGTGGATGTTGAGAGGGAAATACCTCAAGAAATGTATCAGGCTGTGGCAGAAATATTAGCTGCATTATATAAGCTTAATAAAAAGAAATAAAGGTGGATTGCTTAATGGGGGAAACTAAAAATATAAATTTAAGAAGTAAGTTAGATGTAATAATAGCTTTTGGAGTAATCGGTATAGTACTGATGATAATAATACCGCTACCTCCTGCTGTACTTGATATATTACTGGTTCTGAATATAACCTTTTCCATAGTGATCCTTCTTATAACCATGTTTACTACGGAAGTGCTGCAGTTTTCCATATTTCCTACATTGCTGCTTATCACTACATTATTTAGATTAGGACTTAATATTTCATCTACGAGATTGATTTTAAAAGATGCCAATGCAGGAAGTGTAATCGAAGCCTTCGGAAGCTTTGTTACAGGAGATAACTATATAGTAGGAATAATAATATTTTTAATTATTATAATAATTCAGTTTATTGTAATCACCAGTGGTGCCGGAAGAGTTTCAGAGGTTTCTGCAAGATTCACCTTGGATGCAATGCCTGGAAAGCAGATGAGTATAGATGCAGATTTAAACGCAGGACTCATTGACGAGCTTACAGCAAGGCAGAGGCGAAAGAACCTTCAGGCTGAGGCTGATTTCTATGGGGCCATGGATGGTGCTTCTAAATTCGTTAAAGGGGACGCCATAGCCGGTATAATAATAACTATAATTAATATTATTGGCGGAATTATAATCGGCATAGTAATGCTGAACATGGATGCTAAAAAGTCTATGGAAATTTTCACTACATTAACTATAGGTGATGGACTTGTTAGTCAGATACCTGCTCTTCTTATTTCTACTGCTTCAGGTATTTTAGTTACTAGAGCCGGTAGTGATGAGAATTTAGGAAATCTTCTTGGTAAACAGCTTACTGCTTTTCCTAAGGTTATTGCAATAGCCAGTGCAGTATTATTTTTAATGGCCTTCACTGGTCTTCCAGCAGTTCCTTTCCTAGTGCTCTCTGTAGCGTCAGGGGTTAGCTCTTATCTGCTGTTCAAAGATGAAAAGGAAAAAATGGAGATACAAATGGAAAGCCAGCAGGCTGAGATCACTGAAATAGAAAGAAAAGAACCAGAGAATGTATCAACCTTAATAGCTGTAGAGCCTATGGAAATAGAAATTGGATATGGACTTATCCCTTTAGCAGATGAAGGTACAGGAGGAGACCTTCTTCAGAGAATTGCTTCTGTGAGAAGACAGTGTGCTATAGAAATGGGAATAGTGGTACAGCCTATAAGGATAAGAGATAATCTTCAGCTTAAGAATAATCAGTATGTTATAAAAATAAGAGGAACAGACATTGCATCCTCAGAATTAATGCCAAATATGCTTTTATGTATGGATCCAACGGGAGAAAACTCAGAACTTCCGGGAATAAAAACCATAGAGCCTACCTTCGGACTGCCGGCGGTATGGATAAACAAGGATCAGAGAGAAGAGGCTGAAATTAAAGGGTTAACTGTAGTTGATCCTACTACTGTAATGGTAACTCACTTAACTGAAACCATAAAACTACATTCTTATGAATTATTGGGAAGACAGGAAACAAAACTTATAATTGAAACTACTAAAGAAAAATACAGTGCTGTGGTAGAGGAGCTTATACCTGATCTTATGACTTTGGGAGAGGTGCAGAAGGTACTTCAGAACCTTCTAAGGGAAAAAATTTCTATAAAAGATATGGTTACTATATTAGAATCTCTTGCAGACAATTCAAGGAATACCAAAGATGTAGAGCTTTTAACGGAGTATGTTAGATTTTCACTGGGAAGAAGTATATGCAGCAGTTTTATAGATGAAGACAGAAGCATAACAGTAACTACTGTTCATCCTGATTTGGAAAACCATATTTCTAATAATATTCAAAAGTCTCTTCAGGGAAGCTATGCAGTAATTGATCCTGAAACCACACAAAGAATATTTGAAAATATAAAGTCTGTGGTTGATTCTGTTTACTATAACAATAATCAGCCGGTTATACTGGTATCACCGAAGATAAGACCTGCCTTTAGGAAACTTATAGAAATGGTATTTCCCCATATAGCAGTAATTTCTTTAAATGAGATACCAAATGATATTGAGATAAAGACTGAAGGAGTGGTGACGGTATAGATGGTTATTAAAAAGTATATAGCAAATACTGCCAATGAAGCTATGACACGAATAAAATACGAACTTGGCACTGATGCTATCATAATAAGCCAAAGAAAAATAAGACAGCCGGGAGTTAAAGGGATATTCCTGCCAAAGGTGGTAGAGGTTACTGCTGCTGTTGAAAACCATAACCCTTCGAATGCAGTTAAGAGAAGTCTGGAAGCTATAGAGCAAAAGGCTTTCAGTAATATTGGGAATAGATTTTCTGAAAGAGATGATGAAGTCAAAGAAGCTAACGAAAGCATAAATTCCTTTAATTCAGAAGTTTTAAAAGAGCTTCAGGAAATGAAAAAAGTCTTTAACAAGATTACAAACACCAAAGATCCCATAGAGGCTCTTCTCATGGAAAATGATGTGGAGGAAAATATTGCAGCAGATATAACAGCTCAAGTGAAAAAAGAAAGTTCTTCTGGTGAAAACACCAAAGAAGTTCTTTTAAACATTTTAAAGGATTATATACATATAAATAATGAAGAAATTAAAGGAAATGTGGTTCTTGTTGGGCCTACCGGAGTAGGAAAAACCACTACTATTGCAAAACTGGCAGGAAGACTATCACTTATTGAAAAGAAAAAAGTAGGGCTTATTACTGTAGATACATATAGAATAGGTGCTGTGGAACAGCTTAAAACCTATGCTGAGATAATGAATCTTCCTTTTGCAGTGGTTATTACATTAAAGGAAATGGAAACAGCAGTAGAGTCTATGAAGGATTGTGATGTGGTCTTAATAGACACTACTGGAAGAAGCAGTAAGAATAAAATGCAGATATCAGAGCTAAGGGCTTTTATTCAGAAAGCTGACAGCACTAATATAAATTTGGTGTTAAGCTCTATAACTAAGAGTAAAGATATTTCAAATATTATAGAAGGATACAGAATATTGAACTTTAATAATGTAATCATTACTAAGTTAGATGAAACTAATTCTTATGGAGGATTATTATCTGTGTTAAAGCATTGTAAGACCCCTTTAAGCTTTATCACCACAGGACAGAATGTTCCTGAAGATATAACAGTACCAACGAAAGAAAGGATATCCAAGCTTATTATAGGGGAGGAAAATATATGCTAGATCAGGCTGAGGGGCTAAGACAGTTAGCTATGGGAAATACCTCCTCTCAGAACACTAGAATTATAACTGTAACTTCTGGCAAAGGGGGAGTGGGGAAAAGCAACTTTGTTGTTAATCTCGCTATATCCCTTCAAAAGCTTGGAAAGAAGGTTCTTATATTTGATGCAGATATAGGAATGGGAAATGATGACGTTATAATGGGAATATTTCCTAGGTATAATATTTTTAATGTGATAAACGAAGATATGGATATTTTAGAGGTTATGGCGGAAGGACCAATGGGAGTAAAACTTTTACCCGGAGGTTCTGGAATCAATAGAATTGAAGATCTGAACTCAGATGAAAGAGAAAGATTTTTAAGTAAACTTAATTCTCTTAATAATTTTGACTATATATTTATAGATACCGGAGCAGGGATAAATAGAAGCGTGCTTGCCTTTATCAGCAGCAGTGATGAATTATTTGTGATAACCACTCCTGAACCTACCTCCATAACGGATGCCTATAGTCTGGTTAAGGCTGTAAGTCATTTTAGAATTAAAAATAAGGCTAAGATAATTGTGAATAAAGCTTTTGACTATGAAGAAGCAGGACTGACCTTCAGAAGATTTCAAGGAGCAGCTGATAAGTTTCTGAATATAAAGCTTGAATATTTAGGACCAATTCTTGAAGATAAAAGACTTACGCAATCGGTTAGAAACCAAAAACCCTTAGTGGTGGGATACCCAAACAGCGATGCAGGTAAGGATATTCAAGAAATAGCTAAAGGGCTAATCGGAGAGAAAAATTTAAAAGAGGGAAGCGGAATTCAAAATCTGTTTAAGCGGATATTTAATATATTTTCATAATGGGAGTGAAGGCGATGAAGAAGTTTAAAATAGAATTAAATAACCGATTGGAAGTTATATGGGAAGATAAGATTTATAAAAGCACTGTACAGAACCTTTCAGAAGATTTGTTCAGCATAAGTATACCAATAGTAGAAAGGGAATACCTTCCTATAGAATCTGGAAGTACAGTGGAAATTGTACATTACGACGGAGAAGGAAATATTTATCAATACAAAAGCGATGTAGTAGATAGAATCATTGAAAATAAACTTCCTCAATTAATTCTCAATAAGCCTTTAACTGTAAAAAAGGTGCAGAGAAGAAATTTTGTGAGAGTAAACATGATGCAGTTGATTAAGTATAATAAGATAAACTTCGGCTCTATGGAAGAACTAACAGGAAAAGCTATACTTATCGATTTAAGCGGTGGAGGAATGAAGATTCAGGTTAAAGAGGAACTTCAGAGGGGAGATAATATATCTGCCTTGATCACTTATGAAAATAAAGATTATATGGTTAATGGAGAAATAGTGAGAATAGATTTAACACCGGAAAGACAAAGAATCTGTGGAGTAAGCTTTAGTTCATTAAATGAAAGTACCAGAGAGAACATAATTAAGATAGTTTTTGATGTAATGAGAAAACAAAGAGAACTGTTATAGGGGGGCTTTTCATGGCAATTGCTTCAGCTCTAGAAATTAGAGAAGAAATAGTAAAGAAGTACATACCTCTGGTTAAATATATAGCATCCAGAGTGATTATAGGAAAAAGTAAATATATTGAATATGAGGATCTGGTTAGTTATGGAATGATTGGTCTTATGGATGCTTTAAATAAATTTGATGAGTCTAAAGGTATGAAATTTTCAACTTATGCATCTATAAGGATTAAAGGCTCTATGATTGACCAAATTAGAAAAGACAGTCCTATTTCTAAGGGAGCAATGGACAAGCTAAACAGATATAATGCAGCTGTGGAAAATCTTCAAAGAAAACTGTTAAGGGAGCCCAGCAATTCAGAAATAGCTGAAGAGATGGGACTAAGCTTTAATGAACTTGCTGAAATAGAAAATTACATAAATTACATATCCATTGTATCTTTAGAGGATCTTATATTTTCTGAGGAGGATGACATCCCTCTTATAGGTACTATTGAGGATGATAAAAGTCCATGCCCTGAAAAATACTATGAAGAAAAAGAAGAACTTGAATTTTTAGCTAAAGCTATTGAACTTTTAAATGAAAAAGATAGACAGGTATTAAATCTATATTATTATGAAAGATTTACTTTGAAGGAAATAGGAAAAGTTTTAAATGTATCTGAATCAAGGGTCTGCCAGCTACATAGCAGGGCTATTATCCATTTAAGAACTGCCCTTCAAAAGCTCAAATATACATAATACCGGAGGGAAATATGGTAGTGTTTTTGATTTTAATTGCTGCAGCACTTATATTATTTAACTATAAGGCTGTTATAAAGGAAAATAGCTTTAAAAGCATACTTGATGCAGAAACTTTAGATACAGAGGATTATAAATTAGAGATTATAGCTTTAAGGAAAGAATTTGCAGAAACTGTAATGGAACTGCAGAATGAAATTTTAGCCCTTAAAAATATACCAAGGCATTACGATAATAATAAAGAAGAGGTTCAAGCTTCTATACCAAACAAAATAGAAATCAAAAGTGAGATTGAAGAAAGTGATATAAAACCTTTAGGTGAAAAGATAACCAGCAATAAAGTAATCAGAGTAAAGGAACTTATAGAAAAAGGATTAACTACAGATGAAATATGTGAAGAACTATCTATTGGTAAGGGGGAAGTGCTATTAATAAAAGAATTATATCTAAAATAAAGGAATTTATTTATAAGCTCTGCGACAGAAAAATTCTTTTTGGTATAGGTATAGGGATTATTATAGGTACAGCCTTTATGCTGGGAGTAAAAAGAGAAGCTTCCTTAAGCCCTGCTAAGATAGAAGAAAATGCAAGAGAGCTTGGTATGGAATACCCAGAAGAATTTAGAGTTATTGATAAAAAGGAAGTGGGAAAATGATAAGAGGTTTATATACTGCAGTTTCTGGGCTTATAACTCAGGAAGCAAAGCAGGATGTAATAACTAATAACATAGCAAATGC